>JAKASN010000039.1 GCA_021819025.1 Actinomycetes bacterium
CCATCGCCCTTTGGATGGTGTTTGTCGTGGCGGCACTGATGGGCATCGTGAACTCCCTGGATACCCCGGCCCGGCAAAGCTTTGTCATTGAGATGGTGGGACCGGAGGATTTGACCAACGCGGTGAGCCTCAATACCGTGGTGATGAACTCCGCTCGCGTCATCGGTCCCTCGATTGCCGGGGCGATAATCTATCGCTTCGGGGTGGGGCCGAACTTTATCGCTAATGCCCTCAGCTATATCGCAGTGATCGTCTCGCTTTTGATGCTGCGTAAGTCCGAGTTAATGCCCTCGAGGCCGACGAAGCAGCGCAAGGGCCAGCTGCGTGAAGGGCTGCGCTATGTTTGGGCGACCCCTCGTCTGCTGATTCCGCTCATGATTATGGTGGTTGTGGGAACTCTCGCATATGAGTTTCAGATCTCGCTTCCACTGCTAACTACGCTCACCTTTCACCTTGGCGCGGGGTCCTACGCCGCGATTACCGCTGCGCTTGGCGTGGGGGCGGTCTTTGGTGGCTTGGCCGCTGCAACCTACGCCCAGCCCTCGATGCGCTTGATGGCGCTCTCGGCGGTGGTCTTTGGAGCGCTGATGGTGGTGATGGCGGTAATGCCGAGCTTTGATCTCGCCCTCTTGGCCACCGCGGCGACTGGATTCGCCTCAATCGTATTTCTTTCTACGGCAAACGCTCTTTTGCAGCTCACTTCGCGGCCTGAAATGCGCGGTCGAGTGATGGCACTTTATACCGTGGCGTTTCTCGGAACCACTCCTATCGGCGCCCCGCTGGTGGGATTGATCTCACAAAGCTTCGGTGGCCGTGCGGGGATAATTGTTGGCGGTGCCGCGACTATCGTCGCTGGAGTGGTCGGCGCCTTGGTGATGAGGGCCGCTGCCCATAAACGTGAAGCGGCGCTCGCCTGAGTCGATGCTGAGGGCGCGCGAGGCGCCGCTCCTTTGTCCTTGGGGTCGGCCCACTATGCTTGAAGCTTGGCGTTGCGCGGAAAATGCCGCCAAAGCACCAAGTTTGCGCCTTTGTCAGCGCACAAGTCCGAAGGTCGACTCGACTCGGCCAAGTTCAGGAGCAGTCATATTGTCAAGAAGTATCTTTCAGGAAGCGGGCTTGACCCTGCAGCGGATGGTGTGGTCCAAGCGCGCCGCGAGCTGGGATGAGATGTCCAATCCTGGCCTAGACCGCGTCGTTGCCGAGTTGATTTCCATGGTGGGGGATCGGCCCGAAGCGACCGCTATTGACCTGGGATGCGGCTCGGGACAGCTCTCCATTCCGCTCGCTGCGCACGTCAAAGAAGTATTTGCGGTGGACATCGCCCCAAAGATGGTCGAGCTGCTTGAGGAGAAGTTGGACCGTCAAGGAGTCACCAACGTTAAAGCCCTAGTGGGTTCAGTCCAAGAACTCGGCGTGGGACCCTCGTCAGTGGAGCTAGTTTGTTCCAATTACGTCTTGCACCATCTCAGCGACCGAGAGAAGGCCGCTTTTGTCAGCGACGCTTTCTCTTGGCTCATCCCAGGAGGCGAGATTATCTTCGGTGACATGATGTTTGGACGGGGCGCCACCGCAGAGGACCGCGCCGTAATCGCCGAAAAGATTAAGACGCTGCTTGGCAAAGGCCTCGGGGGCTGGTGGAGAATCGCCAAGAATGGGGTTCGCTATCTCTTTCGGATCCAGGAAAAGCCCATCAGCCTCTCCGCCTGGGTGGAGCTTCTGAAAAAAGCTGGCTTCGTCGAGATTGCCACCACTCGCATCGTTGCCGAAGCAGGAATTATTACTGCCAAGAAGCCACTTCAGTAACGACAAGATCGCTGGGATCGGCTCAACCTCGTTGCGCTGATTTCACCAGCAGATCGCTGCGACAAGATTGAGGCTGGGCCAGCTTTGGTCTTGGCGCCCTTCGCCTGGCCGGGGTGCTATGGCACCGCTAAGGGCGAATTTCTCTCCAGCCATAGCTTCAGCGAGTAACTGCGAGCGCCATCGCAATTAAAGTGGGGGAGGCGATGCAACCAAGAGAACTCCAACTCAGAGCTCTCTAGGCTTTTACGGCATCGTCTCGGAGGCTGGCAGATAACTCCCCGGGGGCTCGCCGCATGGCGGCCCTTTTTTGGTAGAGCTGATGTAACTAGGGCCATCGGCGAGGTGCATCGCGAGAGAGAAGCCGTGCCGGGAGCTCTCGGTGTCTGTCGCCTCCCGGTAGAGTCTTCCGAGCCTGCACCTTGGCTCCCGTGGCGGTTCTTCTTGAGCCGCTTCGCCCTTTCTCAAGCGACGGGACTTGAACGCAGGGTCTTGTGCTCGCCTTTGTCGACACCGAGGATTTTCTCGGCGTCTTGGCTTCGCAGATCGTACTTGGTGCTGGCAGTCGTCTTAGTTTCCGCGCCCCCGAGGTGCTAGTTGGTGCCTCTCGAGTGTTTGAGGCTCTTATTTGACTAATCTTCGGGGATTTCCTCTTGGCGCTCGGCAAGTGCACTGCATTACCGGGTGATGCTTTGAATGGGTCAATCGTCAAAACCATTGCTACGGTGGTGGTAGTAAGAGTTTGGTTTATCTAGCTGGCGATATGCAGCTAAGACGCACTGGAGTGGTTGGATATTGGAGGCTAATCGAGCGCCGGACGTGCCATTGCGTATTGCGTTTTGTGTCTATCGAGGGAATCCCTACTCGGGTGGCCAAGGTGTCTATACCAAGTATCTCACCGAAGCACTCAGCGACCTTGGGCACCAAGTTACCGTCTTTTCCGGCCCGCCATATCCCGATCTCGATGACCGGGTGCGCCTGGTCCGGGTGGGTTCTCTCGATCTTTACCGCGAGAGTGATCCCTTTCGGGTTCCGGCCCTTGCAGAGTTCAAGTCTCTCTTTGATCTGGTGGAGTTTGCACTCATGTCAACCGGGGCTTTTCCTGAGCCAAGGGTTTTTGGATACCGAGCGGCGCGTGCGATATCGGCCCATCGTGATGACTTTGACATCATCCACGACAACCAGTCCCTGAATTGGTCTTTGCTTAAGCTCGCCTATCAAGGTATGCCGATGGTGGCCTCGATTCACCATCCCATCACGGTGGATAGGTTACTTGACTTTAGGGCCGCGCGGGGGATCAAAGCCAAAGTGGGCTCCTTTCGCTGGTATGGGTTTGTCAAACATCAATGTGCGGTTGCCCGTCGTGTCGACTCCATCCTCACGGTCTCTCAGACCTCGCGGCGGGATATGGTCTCTTCGATGGAGGTGGATCCCGCGCGCATAGAGGTGGTGCCCATCGGAGTTGATACCACGGTCTTTCGTCCCGACTCCAGCAGGAAACGCACCAAGTATCAGATCGTGACCACCGCCAGCGCGGACGTGCCACTCAAAGGCCTCATCTTTCTCATTGATGCCCTGGGGCTTCTCCAAAACAGCTACCAAGACGTCTCCCTGAAGATCATCGGGCCGCGCCGTCCCGAGAGCGAAGTACACCGCCGAGTCCGCGATCTTGGCCTTGGTGACAAGGTGGAATTTCTAGGAAAGATTAGCCAGGCGGAGATCGTGGAGTTGTATGCGAGTTCGCACCTGGCGTGTGTTCCCAGCCTTTATGAGGGGTTCTCGCTTCCTGCCATCGAGGCGATGGCCTGCGGCGTCCCCCTTGTCGCCACAGATGGAGGGGCGTTGCCCGAAGTTGTCGGGGCTGACGAAAGTGCCGGATTGATCGCCAAGGCGGGCGACGCGCACTCTCTGGCTGTGGCGATGGCGAGGATCTTTGATGATGACGCTCTGGCGAGCTCGCTTTCGCACCACGCTCGACTGCGCGTGCTGGCGCTTTACTCGTGGAAGAGTGCGGCGATTGCCACCGTTGAGGCCTACCGCGGGGCGATAGCGGCCGCCAACGAGGATGGTGGAGGTCGTCGGCTCCCCATAGCCGATCACTCCGAGAGTTATCTTTCCGACGAAGCAGCTTTGCGGTTTGTCCCTTGAACAGCTTTCGTTTTGAGAACTTTGGCGACCTCAGGGGGTTGAGAGTTCTCGACCTTGGTGCCGGTGGTGGGCGCCACGCCATTGAGGCTGCCCGGCGAGGCGCCGTGGTGGTCTGTGTCGAGCTTGACGACGAAGCCATCGCTTCGATACCCGACAATGCCCGCGAGGCCGCGACGTATCTCGGCGTGGACCCCGCGGAGTTCGGGGCACGAATCGCCGTGGTAAAAGGAGATGCCCGTGCACTGGGGTTTCGCAGTGGGAGTTTTGATGTGGTTATCGCCTCTGAAATTCTCGAGCATATTGATCAAGACGCGGCGGTCATCGATGAGCTGCGCCGGTGCCTTGGCGTGGAAGGATCTCTCGGGATTTCGGTACCTCGGGCCTTTCCCGAGATCCTCAATTGGAGCCTTTCCCTGCCTTATCATGCCGTAGCGGGCGGACATATCCGTATCTATACGAAACGGCGGCTTTTCGGGCGCCTGCGGGCAGGAGGGTTTGGCGAGATCACCCATCATTACTCCCACAGCCTGCACTCTCCCTATTGGTGGCTCAAGTGCCTGGTGGGCTTAGAAAATGAGAGCTCCGCTTTGGTGAAGCGCTATCATGCTCTCTTGGTCTCTCAACTCATGGGCAACTCGCCGAAGGCTGACGCCGCCGAGCGGATACTGAATCCATTGTTAGGAAAGTCTCTCGTGGTTTACGCCCGACGAGGGGATCGCGTCACCCGACAGGTCCGCGAGGTCGGCCAAACCACTCAACGCCGCACTTGGCTGGCTAGAATCGGCTTCTGAAATGCTCCACACTGACGAAATCGCCGCCACTGGCCGTTTTTTACGTTCCTCGCAACTCGCCAATGGCCTGATTCCGTGGTTCTCTGGAGGACATGTCGACCCCTGGAATCACCTCGAGGCGAGTCTCGGCCTTGCCATTGGCGGCCAAGGCGATGCCGCCATTGCAGCGCTTCATGCGCTCGCACGGCTGCAGAATCGTGACGGTTCGTTCTGTCACTACTTCTTGGCTAGCGGGGTGAAAGAGCCCAACCGCGATACCAATGTCACCTCCTACATTGCCGTTGGCCTGCTCGGCGTGATGGCATTTACCCCGGATTTCGAGTCCGAAGAGCTTTTTACCGCAGTAGTGGGCGCGCTTGACTACCTGGTGGCGTTGCAGCGACCTGACGGGTCCTTTCCGATGATGCAGCGCCCCGATGGTACCGTTTTCGAGAGAAGCCTCCTCGCTGGCTCGTGTTCCATCTTGAACTCTTTGGAGGCGGGTGGGATCCTCGCGGGCTATTACGAGTACGAACGTCCAGAATGGAAGATCGCATCTTCGGCCTTGGCGGAGTATCTCAGTGGCGATCGCGTCGGAGTGCTGGATAAATCTGACTGGGCGATGGACTGGTACTATCCGGCACTCAGTGGATTGTGGCGCTATGAGGGCAGACCCAACGGCCTCGCCAGCCTTTTTGCCGCGGCGGACGACTTTTTCACCGAAGGCCTTGGGGTTCGCTGTATCGCTTCGAGGCCCTGGTATACCGCGGCGGAGACCGCCGAGGCCGCCATGGCCTTCGCCTTGGGAGGAGCCCCGGAAACCGCCTCTCGAGTGCTGGGGACCACAACTCGATTCCGCCGTTCCGACGGTTCATACTTTACCGGATTGGTCCACCCCGAAGGCGCGAGCTACCCTGGCGGCGAAGCTTCCACCTACACTGCCGCGGCGATCCTCATCGCGAACGATTTGGTTGTTGACCCCCTAGGGACCTCCCTTGCCGGCCATCTTGGCGCACGCCTCGAGGGGCGGCGAAACTCAGCGCATTACTGAGCGCAGTACCCTCAGCGAGCCCTCCCGGCCAACTTCGAAAAATGCTCCCGAGCCAATCGCGTCGGTGTAGATCTCCCAAGGCGGCCTTCCCCCTTGGGAGGGATCTTCAAAGACGTCATGGATGATAAGTAGTCCGCCGGGAGCGACTTTCGGCGCATAACAGAGATAGTCGCTCCAGGCGATGTCGTGGCCGTGACCGCCATCTATAAAGACCATCTTGGCACGTTCGAGCAAGAGTGCCGCCGCCACCTGAGATGGCGCCACTACCGCCGCTACATGGGAGTCAAGCCCGGATATCGCCAAAGTTCGTCTGAAGCGGTATAAGGTGTCAATCTCGTGGCTGATGGGATCGACGAGGACGCTATCGTGGTGGGTCCACCCCGGTCCGTTCTCTTCCGAGCCGTGGTGATGGTCGACACTGACAATTGTCGCGCCCACCAATGATGCCGCATAGGCGAGATATATCGTCGACTTGCCGCAATAGCTTCCAATCTCGATTCCCACCGAGCTTGGCCCGTCCAAGGCTCTGGTCGCCCAGTAGGCGAGCGCCTCGCCTTCGGCGGACGGCATGAAGCCCCTGACCGAATCGGCCAGGGCACCAAGATCGTCTGGCAGCGCGAGGCGCTCTTTGTTTCGTGCCACCTCAGCCATTTCTCACCGGCGGGATTTGCAGTTGAGGGGCTTCAGAAGTGGGGGGACTCAGCACAAGTTCGTGCTCGAGATGCTCTGGGCTTTGGAGATCATCGTCGGAAATCGGGACTTTGAGTTCGGTGGGAAAGGTCAAGGTAAAAGTGCTTCCGTGTCCGTACTGAGACGAGACGGTAATCTTGCCACCCAAAGTGAGCGCCGCTTTTCGTGCTATGGACAGCCCGAGGCCCGTGCCACCGCTCGCGCGATCTCGAGCGTCATTGGCGCGGTAGAGACGGTCGAAAATCCGCTCGAGGTGTCTCTCTTCAATGCCGATGCCGGTATCGGCGACGGAGATCGCGAAGAGCTCTTTTGCAACCGTCCGCCCGGTAAGGGTGATGGATCCTCCGGAGTTCACATAACGTATTGCATTGGTGATGAGATTATCTAAAACGGTCTCGATGAGCCTGCGATCTTGAATGAGCCGAAAATTGTCGCAGCTGAAGTTGAAGTCGATACCTTTTCGGCGCGTTTCGGGCAAAAAGCGCTGGTACTCGGCTCGACAGAGCTCATCGGAGTCGAAGGCGGTGCGTGAGGCGGTGGCACCGAGCTCCAAGGAGTCCAGGGCACGGAGATCTTCAAGGAGCCGATAGATCCGGCGCGTTTCCGAAGCAATCAGCTCAGCGGCTTCGGCGCGCTCGGATTCGTCGTCGATGGTGGAGTCCGCCACGGCGATGGCAAGACCGGTGACCGCGTTGATTGGGGTGGCGATTTCATGAACCAGATCGGAGAGGAATCGCCTTTGTTCGGAGTCCGATTCCTCGAGTTTGGCGGCCATATTGTCAAAGGCTGAGGCGAGCTGCTCGAACTCGGGCGGCAACGCGGTGTCGAGTCTCGCGCTCAAGTCACCCGACTCGATCTTGGCCGCCACCGCTGAAGCCTCCTCGACAGATCCTCCCACCAGCTTTGTAATGATCCGAGTTACCCAGACCGCTCCGGATAGGACGCCCAAAACTACGATTGCCGATACCCCGGTCAGTTCGGCCGAGAGCGGAGTGGTATTGGGAGCAGGTGCGGCAACGGTTACCGAGACAGGACCTACTGATCGGGTAAAGATCTCTCCTCCGGAAGTTGTCGCAGCGGAGAAGTTGCTGTAGATGACCGAACCTGAACGCACGATGCGCATCTCGATCCCCGGGGTGGCGTGCGCGATGGCCTCGAAGACTTTGGGAGGTTGGCCATCTTGGGCAAGCTGAAGGACCGATCGCGAAATGGAGCGGGCCTCCGCGGTGAGAGTGCGAGCTTCGCTGGCGCGTTCGATGCTGTTGGCCACCAAAAAGCTCCCTACGATTCCGATGGCCCCGGTAATAAAGAGCACCGATAGCACCCGGGATCTAATCGATTTGACGCCTTTTTTGACCATCATGTCCTCAATTTAGGGGTCAAGGCGGTATCCGACGCCTCGCAAGGAGGTGATATTGGCGGCCCTGCCAAGCTTTTTGCGAAGCGAAGCGACGTGGACGTCGATAGTCTTTTCGGTGATAAATGTGGTACCCCACGCTGCGAGCAGCAGCGCCTCACGCGTAAATACCTTGCCGGGTGCCGATGCCAGCTTGAAGAGAAGGTCGAACTCCCGCCTCGAGAGGTCGGCCTCGATCGAGTCGACGTAACAGCGTCGTGAATTTGGGTCGATGACCAGATGTTCGCCGATATGGATCTCGGGAACTCCTTCGTCGCTGCTTAAGGCGCCTTTGAACCTCCTCAAGTGCGCGCGCACTCTGGCAACCACTTCTGGAGCGGAGAAAGGCTTGGTAATGTAGTCGTCAGCGCCGATTTCGAGTCCCGCGACCTTAGCGGACTCTTCTCCTTTGGCGGTGAGCAAGACGAGGGGAATGTCGGTCTTTTTTCGCAACTCGCGGACGAGGCCAAAGCCGTCCAATCCGGGCATCATCACGTCGATGAGGGCCAGGTCGACGTGGTGTTGCCCAAAGAGCGAGAGCGCCGCCTGCGAATCAGGGGCTTCGAGAACACGAAAGCCTTCTTTGGTCAAATAGCTGGAAAGGAGACGCCGAAGCGCGTACTCGTCATCCACGACGAGAATGGTTCCATTTTCTTCGGCCATATCGTTTCGCCTGCTGCATCTATTCTGACGGACAATGGCGTCATTCCGCTTGCAATAGCGGATCTCGCCACCACTCGTATCCATTAACTTGAAGTGGCCCCAAGCGTGAGTCGAACTTTAGCAGAGCCACGCAATTCGATGCTAGGAGCGCGGCCGGGCGTATCGTTTTCAACACGCCATACCCTGGCCAATTCTTAATTGTTACATTACTTTCTCACTTTAAGCTTGACTCTGCCAATGCAATGATGCCGAGTTGGCTCCCAACTAGCTTGGCGAGAGCCTCTCGCTCGGTTGGGATAACTTATCGCCGCGGCGGCGCTTGAACCCCTTGGTGCCGCCGCGAGCGGTGGGTCGCTGTGGGCGAGCACGGTGTCGGCGGGAATAGCTGGGAATCTAATGTCCTCAGGCCCTCCTCAATGCCGCCGCTGAAGCGGCCAGAACTGCCCCGAGTGCAATTTTGCTCGGCGAAGTGCAGCTCACCAACGCCAGAGAAGGCCACCTGCAGCTGGTACTTTTGTGACAAATCTGGCGGGATGGTGTCCTAAGCCTGAATCCACGCATCGACCCCTCCAAAACCGTCCCAGGCGCCGATACTCGACGAATCACCCCGATTGAGCGGAGATCTATTCGCTAAAACGAATT
>JAKASN010000040.1 GCA_021819025.1 Actinomycetes bacterium
TTGTTAGTGATCGAATCTCGAGAAGTGCTGAGAAAGCCTGGCCTTGGGGTTGTTCCCGTAGTGAAAAAAGCTTGGATTCGTCGCTTGGCAAGTGGGATGAAAGATCCCCAGCGGCACTTCGGCAGCGCTTGCCAGGGTGGTTCTGATTCGCGCTGCCGCGGCGACCGGCAGTTGGCGTGAGCGATCAAGCGGTGGTGCTCCTTGAGGTGACCTCGCCGAGATTGTGCGCCCCCCTCATCGTGCCGGTGCGCCAGCCTGGCGGATCGCCTGCATCGGCGGTGCTCTGGTAACGGGATCGCCAAGTGCGATGCTACTGCCATCGATGAAGTGGGTCCAAGTGGCCTTGACGCTTTAGTCCCGCGCGTGGCGATAGAACTAGCAGCGATCCCCGCAGGGACTTTGGCAGGGGAGACGGTAGCCCCATTGCGCGCAGCGATGCGCTTCGGCTTGGTCAACTCAGCGAGTTTTCACTCGCGTCGATCGATGTAAAAGATGTGGCCATCGGCGCTTTATTGATACGCCTGGGCGCAGCGCGATGCCCGGGAGGGAGATCGCCTTTGCGTGGGGGCCGAGGTGATCTTGGGAGCAGGCAACGCCAAAGCCGGGATCGATGTGGCGTTGGGAACGGACTACCGTTCCAAGAGCTTCCGCTTCTAATTCGAGATCGAGACATGGATCGCAGGCACCCAGCTACCCGCCGGTATCGACCCCGAGTGAGCCCGCGCCGGGGTCAGTGGTGGTGGGATTGGCACTCGAGTGCACCACGGCAATAGCAATGGAGGCCTCGCCGAAAGTTTTGTCGCTGCTCCAAGGTGTCGGCACCGAAGACGCGAGAATGTTGCCCGTCCGCAAGAACGCGGTGGACCGGGATGCGCGGCCACATGACTTGTGAGCGGCGCGTGGCGCTGGCGCCTCGTCGAGGGCAATTTCTGGCGGACAAGAAAGAGGTTCTCGCGAGCGTCGCTCACCTGGGTGTCTGGGCCGACGCGCCAAGGCGCTTTGCGCCCAGCGGCTTTAGTTGCAAAGCCGCCAGGGAAGTCGGGAGCGGGGCTAGTAGACGCCGCTCACTACCGGCGCGGACGTCGGAGCCACCGATCCCCCGGAAGGCTCCAGCGAAATGGCGAGTTCCGTGAAGCTGGAGTTGGCCGGTATGACGAACTGGGCGCTCGTGCCGTCGGCACCGAGGATGCCCAAAGAGACCATGGTGCTCTTTTTGAGACCCCAGAGCTGGTAGGTTTTGGCTGATGTAGCATTTGGCAAGTTAGACGAGGTGATGTAGCCAAGCCCACTCGGTGCCACCAGCAGTGAGATGCGGTATTTGCCGTTGGTGGAACTCAGGGTGATATCGCGGTGCCCAGGCGCTTTTTGTAGATTCGCAATGATCTGAGCTTGCAATTTCGGTACCGAGGAGAGCACCGAGGATCGCGCATTAGAGGCGTACAATGATGACCCAGTAGCGACAAAAGCAGCCAGGATTGCTATCGAAGCAACTGCGGTGGATAGCCTGGGGGCGTGCCAGCGTCGCTTCGCGGTGATGGGAATGATCTTGGCAGCTTCGTTGGCTTCGCTGACTTCTATCGTGGCGGCGATCCGATCCCAGAGATCATTGGAGTCGTAATCGGGATCTTCAGGGGCGATTTCTGCGAGAGCTTCCTGTAGCGAGGCCACTTCTTGGCTGCAACGCACGCAGGTTTTGAGGTGCTCTTCTAGAAGCGCTGTCTCGGTGGCGTCTAGGGCGTCTAGGGCGTAGGGCCCAAGCAAGTCTTCGTATTCGCTGTGTTTAGTCATGGTCATCTTGTTCTCCAAGTTGACTGCTCTCTAGAGTCTCTCTTATCTTTCGTAGCCCAGTGCGGATTCGGCTTTTGATTGTGCCGTCTGCTTCATTTAAAATTTGCGCCACCTCGTGATAGGTGTGTCCCCCAAAGTAAGCGAGTTCGATGGCGGTGCGCTCGCTATCGCTGAGATTTGCCAGCGAAACCATTATCGATTTCATATGGAGCTGCTCGACCACCATCTCTGCCAGCGGCGCCTCTGCCTTGCGATCCAAGAGCTCGACCTTTTCCTCGCGTCGGCTTCGGGAAGATTCCGAGCGCACCACGTCGATGCTGCGGCGGTGCACCTGGACCAAGAGGAAAGCGCGCAGACTTCCCCGACTTGAATCGAACTTGTCGATCTCGTTCCAGAGTTTCACCATCACTTCCTGAACTATTTCTTCTGCGAGAGTCCGCGATCGCGTCACCTTGGTGGCCGTGGCGACCAAGATCGAAGCGTTGCGCCGGAAAATCTCCGCTAGCCCGAGTTGGTCGCGAGCCTTGACTCGTTCGGCGAGCTCATCATCACCTACCGCGGCGTAGTCGAACGCCTTGTTGTCGACCGCTCGGCCGGATGACAGCTTGTCCACGGTGTATTAACTGTTCAATCGCTTGAGAGAACCTGCGTGCCCAAGGTAGACCATTAACGTCACGATTCTAGGGCGACCGACGCGAAGTTGCTATCTTGCTCAACTCTTTCTGTGAGCCAATGTGCAATCGGTTAATCCGGGCTTGCCCCGAAGTCCGAATACCGATCGAACTACACACCTGAGGTGAAAGGCCATCATGAAAAGAGCTTTGATCAAAGTTGGCATCACTGCGGTGGCCCTTACCGGAGCAGCGTGTGGAAGTTCGACGGGCCAGTCGGCGACAGCGACACCGGCGACCGCCAAGGCGGCGAGCGCAACCGTAGTGAAGGTGGCGATTAAGAACTTCTCCTTCATCCCGGCAAATCTCACCCTCAAGGCGGGTTCATCGGTTGAGATAACCAATGAAGATTCCGTCATTCACACCTTTACGGCGTTGAATGGCAGTTTCAATTCAGGGTCGATTATGCCCGGCCAAAGCGTGACGGTGAAGATTCCCCCTGGAAGTGGAACCCAAGCGGTCAAGATCGCTTACCAATGCTCCATCCACCAGTACATGACCGGAACCATCACGATCGAGCCATGAGGCGCAAGCAAAGAGAACCTAGAAGTTACAAGGAGGCATGAGCGTGCAATATCAAGAGAGCGCTTTGTCGGAATTGATGGAGCAGTCCCAGGACCTCCATGCCGACACGATGCGTACGATCCCCGATCGGATCGAAGAGACTATAGAACTTGGCCGGGCTGACCAGCTCGTACGGGAGAACAATATTGGCCAAGCGCAAAGCTTCGCCGCTTCGCGCTCTCGAGAGTTGCTCAGCAACGGCTTTGGAGCGGGAATGCTCGGTGCGCTGGGGGTCGGAGCGGGCCTGGCGGTGCTCTTCGCGTCTCCCGCCTTTGCATCTTTGGCAAGCGACGTGCAGATACTGCAGACCGCGGCCTCGATCGAAGTCCTCGCAGTGGCGACCTATGGCGTCGCTCTCACCTTGCCCTTTATCGGAGGTAGCAGTGCCAACGGCGTGATAACGGCCTTTGCCAAGACCACGATGGGACAGCATCAACAGCACCTGGCCGCTTTCAATGCCGCAGTGAGCGGACTTGGTGGCGCGCCACAGAATAATCCCGACCCGGTGCTCCTGCAACTAGTCAATAACGCCAAGGCCTCCTTGACCTCGCCTCTCGCGGTGGTCAACCTTGCCTTGGAGCTTGAGCAAGGTGCTGCGGAGACCTACGTCAAGGACGTCTCTCTCCTCAGTGCCTCAGCAAAATCCGCTCGAGCGACCGTGGCATCGATTATGGGAGTCGAGGCACAGCACGCCTCCATCCTTCGCGCTGTTGCCGCGCTACTCGGCGCCGACGCCCCACAGTTGATAGCCCTCTCGCCCACCGTAGTGACGCAGCTTCCCGCAGCAGCCGGCTCAGTGGGCTTTCCAGTCAGTTTTTTCCCAACCGACCAAGCTCGCCCAGCGACCGAAGGAGCAAAGTAGATGAGACGCAAATCGCATATGGAAATTTCCAACGCTGAGTTGGCGCTCCAAGTCAAGAGCCTCCATGAGATGCATCGAGATGACTCCTATCCGGCGATGACCGAGTCGGTGCAAGGCTGGCAAGCCGAGGTAGCCGAAGAGGTTGGCCAGCTCGGACTTTTCAAGCAGAGCCTCGGGCGGAGACGTTTTCTCCTTGGCGTCGGCGGCACTATCGCAGGAGGCGCGGTTCTCGCGGCCTGTGGATCGGCGGCGAGTTCCACTTCGGTGACTACTGCGGCCACACCGACCACTCTTCCCTCGGCGCTCACCGCAGACCTCAAGGTGGCTGGAATCGCGGCGTCGCTGGAGAATCTCGGCATCTACGCCTACGGCGCGGGGATCTCTGCGGCAACCGCCGGCAAGCTAGGCGCGGTTCCCCCCGCCGTGGTGAGCTTTGCCCAAACTGCCATGGCCCAACACAAGGATCATGCCGCAGCTTGGAATGCCATCTTGACCTCCGCAGGTATGAAGGCAGTCACCACCACGGATGCGACGCTGACCCCCACGGTTAATGCTCTTTTTGCCAAAGTCACCAACGTTACCGGCCTGGCGCAGTTGGCGCTGCAAATCGAGGAGATCGCTGCTGCGACCTATCTCGAGGCCATCTCTGCGATGTCCACTCCCAAGGCGATAGCCACGGCGGCCACCATCCAGCCAGTGGAGTTGCAGCACGCTGCGATCCTCAACTACGTGCTCGGACAGTATCCGGTGCCCGTAGCGTTCGCGACCACATCTGGGGCTGCAAAGGGCTAAAAGCTCCCCTGGGTACCACTTCAACTATCACCCCTAGCAAGGTGCCGCTCGTCAGGTAAGAAACTTTCCCGGCGAGCGGCACCTTGCTAGGGCCTCTTTGGAGTACTCTCTGTGGTTCGTGTGTCGCCCCCGCAGGGTTACTTTGGGAACCAAGCGGGAATAATCACCTGCGATTACCAAACGTGCGGGAATTGCAGAGATAGATATCGAGCAACGTGGAGTCAAAGGCGGTCTCTTTAGGTCCGCCACGGCTGATTGCCCTGGCCAATGGCGGGGCCACAGCACTTCGGATCCATGCGAGTGAGCTTGGTTGGGGCTAGAATCGCCATAGTGACAAGCGAACCAGCGAAGTTATCTGCGGCGACTTTTTCGCTTTGGCTCCAAGTTCGCTTGACGATGAGGATCCGGGAGAGAACCTTGGCGTTGTTCGACCCGACCCAAGGCTATCGAGATCTCGCTGAAGCCTTCCGGGCCTGTCCTCGCGGCGTAGAAGATGCGCAACTCTTTCTCATCACCGCCTGGAACCCCGGTGCCGTGGCGCGCTCTAGCCACCACAATCGCATCGCGATGGCTGAGCTGTTGCTTTTTCTCGCCCAAGCTGGGGTGGAAAACTTCCCTAGCGCCGGATCGGCGGGGACGTGGTACGAGCCCGGAGTGGCATTCTTTGCATCGGATGATGAACTTGCCCTGGAGGTGGCGCGTCGTTTCGGACAGCTCGGCTACTATCGCTTCAACCGCGAGCGCGGATATTGCATCGACGTCACCGGCACCTTTTCCACCGCTGCCCTCAAGCCCTTTTAGCGCTGCTGGTAATTTGAGAGAACCCAGCTTGAGGCGCTGAGGCGCGACATTAACGATTCCTAATCTGGTGATATCGTGTTACTAAACCTTTGGTGAGAATAGTGTTACTTTGAGGAGAAGACGGGCAGTTCAGGGAGTTTCGGCGCTGTAAGAGAGAGATTTTCCCTCAACCAAGTGCTAGTTCGCGCCGAATAGTGAGATGTGAAAGGGATCGAAACGGATAACGCAGTTCTGCTAGAGATTTCGATGCGCAGGGTGGCTGACAACCTATGGCAGGCGTGCTTGGTTGACGACCCGGAGCTTTCCTCGCTCGGCGGAAGTCCCGGGGTGGCGCGTGAGGAGCTCAAATACGTCGTCTCTTTGGCCCTCGGCGTGCCTTCTTCGATGATCCTCTTTACTTCTGGGGAAGCTCCCTTGTCTGAGCGTCAGCCTTACGAAGCCCAAGGCCACTTCGACGGCTTTGACGAGGTTGCTGCGCGTTTGCGTCGCTCTCGCAACAATAACCTCAACATCGCGCGCGAAGCCATCCGCAACCTTATCGTCGATGACTGCCTTACCTTGGCCCAAGCCGCTGAACTCGTGGGCATTTCTCCGCTGCAGGTTGCCGCATTGGTGGAGGACTGAACTCTTTGATGCCGCGGTGCTGGCACCTGAGGTGCCCAGCCAGGGGTTTGGCTCGAGTTGGTTTTTCATTCTCGTCACCATGTGAGCCCTTTAGGAATGATCCTTAATCTCTGCTGAGAATGCGCCGATACCTCTACCGCGTTGCCGTCGCGAAGGAATCCGGGTATCGGTGAGCGGACCTTGGAAGTGGAGAAGAACTTGCACGAATTTGATCGGTTCCCTCACCGGCGTCGCTTCCTCCACCGGATTACAAAGCTCGCTTCGCCCTACGCATCGTTGCTTGTCGCGCTTCTTTTGAGCTTGATCTTGCTCCCCGGGCCCTCGCTTGAGGCCAAGGAAGGTCACCCCGCCAACCTTGCGGCAAAGCTTTCCGCGTTGCCGGTCAGCGCTTCCTTAGCATCGACGGCTACCCAGCAGGGCTACTGGCTCGTCGCCGCAGACGGAGGCATCTTTAGCTTCGGCGATGCGCAGTTTTACGGCTCCACCGGCAATATCCACCTCAACCAGCCCATTGTGGGCATGGCATCCACCCCCGACGGACATGGTTACTGGCTCGTCGCAAAAGACGGAGGCATCTTTAGCTTCGGTGATGCGCCATTTTTAGGCTCGCTCGGTTCCATGCCGATAGGACAGAACATCGTGGGCATGGCATCCACGCCCGATGGAAAAGGGTATTGGCTGGCAAGTTCCCAAGGTGCGGTCTTCAACTTTGGCGATGCTGCCTTCGGTGGCTCCATGGGAGGAGTGAATCTCGTCGCGCCGGTGGTGGGAATCCACGGCACTGCTGATGGAAGGGGCTACTATCTCGTCGCGGCCGACGGAGGCATCTTCACCTTTGGCGATGCGGCCTTCGACGGTTCCATCGGCGGACATCCCCTCAATCAGCCCGTGGTGGGAATCGCACCTTCAGCGAGTGCGGGGGGCTATTGGGAGTTTGCCCGCGATGGCGGCGTCTTTACATTTGGCGATGCTACTTTCGACGGTTCGATGGGAAGTGTCAAGCTCAATCAGCCCGTGGTGGGGGGATCCATAGTTGGATCCGACCCCACCATCTCTCTCGCCGGCCCGGGCCTAACCCCGCCGCCATCCAAACTGGTGGCGATCTTTTACTATCCCTGGTGGGGGACGATGCCCCCGGATCTCACTTGGATGCACTGGAATCAGAATGGACACTTGCCGCAGTACAACGACTTGGCCTCGGACTTTTTCCCCGTCGGAGGCCCCTACAGTGAATCCGTGCCCTCTACGCTGGCACGCCAAATGTCGGATATCTCCGGCGCGGGGATAAATCAGATCGTCTCGTCGTGGTGGGGTCAGGGCTCCATCGAGGATCAGCGCCTTAGCGTGGTGGTTCCCGCCGCTCGAGCCGATGGCCTCAGCGTTGCGGTCCACATCGAGGACTACGCCGGCCGCAGCCCCCAAAGTGTCCAAAGCGACATCAACTACCTCAAGGCTAAGTGGGGCATCAACACTTTCTATATCTGGGATTCCCAGCAATATAGCGCCGCGGAGTGGGCTCCCTATATCAAGGCGCTATCCGGGGTGACCATCTACGCCACCGGGGATCCAGGCGAGATGCAAACCGGAGCATTTGAGAGCTTTGCTGTGGCGAGCGGCTTCAACGGTATCTACACCTACGAGGTCTATGACGAGCAAGCCTCCGATTTCGCCCCGGTGTGTACCCAGGCCCATGCCTACGGTCTGTTGTGCTCACCGAGCGTCGGACCAGGTTTCATCGACGACCGCGCCAACAACGACACTCGTTACCGCTCTCGTCAAAATGGCGCCGTGTATGACTCGCTCTGGGCGGGCGCGGTAAATGCCCATCCCGATAGCATCAGCATTACCAGCTACAACGAGTGGCATGAGGGTACCCAGATCGAAGCAGCCCAAGCAATGTGCATTCCCAACTATTGCTACCACAACTACAACGGAGCCTGGGGACTTAGTGGTGCGGCGGCCTCCAACGCCTATCTTGAGAGGACCGCGCAATGGGTGTCGCTCTTTCATAACGGTCTCTAACGAGTGCGGGTGGCGCGGCGCTTTTTCTTGAGGTCTTGGCATCGGCCCGAAGCGGCCTGAAGCGTAGGAAAGGGCCTCGCGAAGGAGACGACGCGATAGATCCATGGGGCCGTCAGGGCAAAATTAGCGTGCAAAAGAGGCATCGAGTGCAGGCGCTGATGCGCGGAATTCCCGGTTAGCCCAGGGTTCTCGCAGTGGAGCTAGCACCACCAAATCCACCTGGAGTGCTGATGGCTGTCGCTCAGAGATCTGCGGTGATCTCGCGCACGGCTTCGAATGAGCTAAGCGCGTCCGGACCCACCGGGGCCACCGAGAGCATTGTCACCCCGGCCTCCTTGAACGCCGCGATGCGCTCGGCGACATAGCTCCGTGGTCCAACGAGATTGGCGCCACGGACAAAATCCAGCGGAATCGCCTCCGCAGCCTCCGCTTTTTTACCCGCCAGATAGAGCTGCTGCACCTCCTTGGCGGCTTTTTCGTAACCGTAGCGCTGTGCGAGTTCATTGTAGAAGTTCTTCCCCGGTGCACCCATGCCTCCGATATAAAGTGCCATGGATGGCCGCGCCAGGTCCAGGTAGCCGTCGACATTCTCACCGATGGCCACCAAGCCGCCTGCGACGATCTCAAGCTTGGAGAGGTTTCGCGGCCGCCGGGAACCGCCAGCGGCGAGCGCCGCCAGCGGCGAGCGCCGCCCCCCAAACTTTTGGCGCCATTTCAGGGAGAAAAAATACCGGCATCCAGCCGTCGGCTATCTCGGCGGTAAGCTCGACGTTCTTGGGACCTATTGCCGCGACAAAGATCGGTATTTCCGGCTCTCCTAACACTCATGTGGATCCCCCGAGCCACCTAATCGGGGAATAACCCCAGCACAATCGTGACTTTCGGGTCTGAAAAAAGCATTAGAAGAAACGCGCACGGTTTGTCGGGTAGGCACGGCCCATTGCTGGGCCGCACCCCCCTAAGAACCGGACTGGAGAATTTCTAACTCATCCGGCTCAAGCCTTATGAA
>JAKASN010000041.1 GCA_021819025.1 Actinomycetes bacterium
GATTGGGATGGTTCAAATGTTCTCGGCCCTTGTATTGTCACCCCGGACGAGATTGACATAGCTTCGACCATCCTGTCGGTTCGGATCAATGGCGAGCTCTGGGGTAGTGATACCACGGCAAATATGTACCATAGCTTTGCATCGATGATCGAGTACGCATCCAAGGACCTGACACTTTGGCCGGGAGAGATCTTTGGGTCTGGTACAGCCGCAACGGGTTCGGGTCTTGAAATGGATCGCTGGCTGGAGCCTGGTGACGTAATTGAGATGGAGGCCGGTGGACTTGGTGTTCTTCGCAATCGTGTCGGCCCACACGAGCCTGGCCCGGAACTCAAGTAGACAACACAGACCGTGCTGCCACTGGTGGTCGGAATAAAGACAACTAATAGAAGGAGAAGTTAGATGGCGTTTGTAGTCACTGCGGTATGGAAAGCGAAGGCCGGAGAACAGGACAAGATACTGGGAGTCATCAAGAGATTGACACCCCTATCCCGGGCCGAGCCGAAGAACCTGTACTATCAGGCCCAGGTATCACCTGATGACCCAACACTCTTCTTTCTCTATGAGCAATATACAGATGCTCAGGGTTATGAGGACCACAAGGCCAGCTCCTACTTCCAAGAGCACGTGTTTGGCTATGCGATCGGATATCTAGAGACTCGGCAGGTGACAACCTACGAGACGATAGATGTCTGATCGGGCATTCAAGGATTCGATTCCCTTTCATCGTCTACTACTCATCCGCCACGGTCAGGTCGCATCCCACAGGGGCGATGTGCCTTTGACTGATTCAGCTGTAGAGTCGGCTTTTGAAGTGGGTAGTCGGCTGGCCAGCGAGGCGAGGGGGGAGCTGTGGGTTCTCTGCGGGGGAAGTCTTAGGACGGTGCAGACCGCTCGGGCTGTCGCTGAAGGTGCGAGATCGAATGGAGCGGTGGCGTCTGATGTCAAGGTTGCACACGCTCTGAGGAACCCGGACCTGTATCTGGGTGGCGAGCGGGTCGACATGGTTAGCACCACCTCTGACTTTGCCAGCCAGGTTGGTTCCATGGATGAGAATGCCGTCGAGTCGGTTCCCTTCTTCAGCGAGTTTGTAAGAGCAAAAGATCGAATTGGATTCTGGTTACGGTATCGGAATCCACCAGGTGAGGATGCTTCAATGGTCGCGCACAGGGTTCAGGCATTTGCCGCGAGTCTTTGTGACCTTGGGTCGAAAGGTCCAAATCTTACCGTGGCGGTCACACACTCACCGATTCTTCGCGCCTGCGCAATGATGACCACCCGAGAAGACCCCGGTGAGCCAGACTGGCTTTCGGGCCTCGAAGTGAGAATCCCATTGGATCGGTCCTTTGAACTGGGCTGGTCGAGCTGGAGTGCCTGGGCAGTCCCGCGTCCTCCATCTTCCCATGGATTCAGGAGATTTCATTGACTACAGAGCTAGGTGTCCAGCCGATCACGACCGTCAATCCGGCAACCGGTGATCCGCTGATGCAGTACGACCCGCACACCCCTGAACAGGTAGAGGAGATAGTTGCGGCGGTGCACGCAGCTTACTCTCCATGGGCAGGGCTCTCAGTTTCTAGGCGGGTCGAATATTTGCGGGTGTTGGCTGGTCAACTGCAGGCCGAGCGGGAGGCACTGGCGATGCAGGCCGTCTTGGAGATGGGTAAACCCATCGCCGAAGCCCGCGCCGAAATCGACAAGTGCATATGGGCCTGTGAATACTACGCAGCCGAAGGTCCATCAGCACTTGCATCCCGCGAGGTGATGACCGAAGCCTCTCGCAGCTGGGTTGCACATGAGCCTATTGGCGTGGTGCTGGCCGTCATGCCATGGAACTTTCCCTATTGGCAGGTATTGCGGTTTGCCGCTCCAACTCTGTTGGCTGGCAACACGGGCATTCTGAAGCACTCCCCAAATGTGACGGGGTGCGCGCTCTTGCTGGAGAAGGTTTTCATCGATGCCGGTCTCCCGGCCAATGTGTTTCGGACTCTGTTGGTCTCCGAAGCCGAGGTACCCGAGTCCATCGCATCCCTGATCAACGACAGGAGAATAGCTGCCGTAACTTTGACGGGGAGCGAGAGGGCTGGGGCATCCGTTGCGGCACTAGCGGGAGGTGCCATCAAGAAGTGTGTGCTCGAGTTGGGTGGATCTGACCCATTTGTTGTTCTGGACGATGCTGATCTTCCCACAGCAGCTGCCATGGCGGTCAAATCCAGATTTCTGAATGCTGGCCAGAGCTGTTTGGCTGCGAAGCGCTTGATTGTCCATCGGTCCGTCTACGAGGAGTTCATCCAACTCTTTGTGGCTGCCACCTCTTCGCTTCGCGTGGAGGATCCCTCCCTGGAGTCGTCCACACTCGGACCAATGGCTCGAGAGGATCTGGTGAACGTCCTTGAGTCGCAGATTGCTGCGTCAATGACTGCTGGTGCGAAGCTGCTTTTTGGTGGAAAGCGGATGGACCGAAGTGGGTTCTGGTTCGAGCCGACGATACTCGCTGATGTCACACTGGACATGGCTGTCATGAACTCCGAGACTTTTGGACCTGTTGCGGCCATCATTGCGGCCGATGACGATAGTCAGGCGGTAAGTGTTGCGAACGCGACCCGATTTGGACTTGGTGCCAGCATATGGAGTAGCGATGTCGACCGCTCACTGGGGATAGGAAGGCAAATTACATCTGGGGCGCTGTTTGTGAATGCGGTGGTAGCATCGGACCCAAGGCTGCCGTTCGGAGGAACCAAGCACAGCGGTTATGGAAGGGAACTCGGTCCAGAGGGTGCACTTGAATTCACCAACGTGCGATCCTTTGTAGTCAAGGAGCCCTCGGCAGCGCAGGAAAGTCGTATCGGATCCGGCCAATGAAGCCTTTTTTGTACCAACGACCAGGATCACTGGCGCAGACCTTCGACCTACTGAGTGAGTACGGATCGAGTGCGCGAATACTTGCGGGTGGAACGGATCTAATCGTTGGACTGAGGCAGCAGAGTGTTGATGCGTCAGTGTTGGTGGACATAAAGGGGATTGGGGAGTTCCTGCCAGAGGTCGCTTTCGCTGATGGGCATTTTGTGATTGGCGCTACGACTGACATCTCCAGAGTCTGCGAGAACGAGAAGTTTAGAGCTACATTCCCCGCCCTGGTCGAAGCGATGGAGACGGTCGGTTCCGTCCAGATTCGCAACAGGGCTACTCTCGTGGGAAACGTATGCAACGCATCCCCGGCGGCCGACACGGTGCCCCCACTGGCGATTTATGGGGCCATGGTCAATGTAGGTGGCAGAGACGGAACGCGTCAGGTGCCAGTTCAGGAGTTCATTCGGGGTCCTCGTCAGACGGCACTCAGACCCGGGGAGTTTGTGTTGTCCGTCCAGCTCCCCGTTCCGAATGCACCATTAGGTGTTGCGTTTGCCAGACTGACTCGCCGTCGTGGGGTGGATCTTGCCACTGTCAACTTGAGCTGCTCGATCGATTCAGTCGGCACCGTCAGGTTCGCGTTTGGTGCCGTTGGTCCACGCCTCGTGCTTGGGATCGAAAGAAGCGGAGTGCTTGCCGACTCTGGGGCTCCAGCTGGGGATCGGGATGCGGCGCTCGCGAATCTGATTGCGGCTACTTCGCCTAGAACAGATATACGCGGAACCCAGGATTATCGATCTGCGATGTTGCTCGTCCTTAGTCGCCGTATCCTCGCTGAAGCGGCGGGCCGTCTTGACTCTGGGCAGCCATGATTGATGCTTTACCGGTGGTTCTGAACATCAATGGGCTGAAGTATGAGTTTGAGGTGCTGCCATACCGATCTCTCCTTGACGTGCTACGAGACGAGTTGGGCCTGACCGGAACAAAGGAGTGTTGCGCTGTGGGCGAATGCGGCGCCTGTACGGTCCACTTCGATGGTCGATCGATCAATGCCTGTCTGATGTTGGCCATTGAGGCAGACGGAGGCAGCGTAACCACAATCGAAGGTATTGCACCGCCTGGGGAGATGACCCGCGTGCAGGATGCCTTTCTGGAGCATGGGGCGGTCCAGTGCGGCTTCTGCATTCCGGGAATGGTTATGTCCGCCGAGTACCTTCTGGCACGTAATCCACATCCCACGGAGGAAGAGACACGCGAGGGCCTCTCGGGGAATCTGTGCAGGTGCGGGGGGTACAACAGGATGCTCCAAGCCATCAGTTCGGTCAGCGAGGAATCGACTCCGTGACTGCTTCCCAGATTGGATCGTCGACCCGTAGATTTGGAGGTTACGAGCGGGTAACGGGTAGTCAGGAGTTCGTGGCAGACCTGCGTTTGGACGGGATGCTGTTTGTCAAGCTTGTCAGTATTGACTGTGCGCGAGCTCGAATAGTTTCGGTTGACACATCTGCAGCTAGAGGGTTGGCCGGCGTGGTCGCAGTCGTAACCTCCGATGACCTTCCCCAACCGGTGCCGCGTTTTGGACCCGTGTACAAGGATCGCCCCATCCTTGCAGTCGGTGAGACGAAATATCACGGTGAGCCGGTTGCGGCGGTTGTGGCTGAATCAAAAGAGGTGGCGGAGGTTGCAGCTTCCCTAGTCGCTATCCAGTTTGAAGAGTTGCCGGCCGTGTTCACTGTGGCTTCCGCCCTGAACCCGCTCTCTCCTCTTGTGCAGGAACCCGAGCTGAGGTCCGCCGGCACCTTGGCGAGCACGAACGTCTTGAGCGAGCAGGTCTTTGGCTGGGGTGACTTGGGTGCGACCGAGGCAGATCTGGTCATAGAGAACGACTACTGCTTTCCAATGGTAACACACTTCGCCATCGAGCCTCATGGATGCATGGTCGTCTCCAGTTCGGGTGGATTCGAGGTGTGGAGTCCCGTACAGCACCCGTATCTCTTGCAAGCCATCCTGGCAGACCTGTTTGATCTGCCTCTGACGAGGGTTCGAGTTGTCGCCCCAGACCCTGGTGGAGCATTCGGTGGAAAGCAGAACCCCAAGTTTGAGCCCCTGCTCTGCTTTCTTGCACGAATGACTAATAGGCCCGTCCGATTGATACTGACCTTGGAAGAGAGTTTCCAAGCGACCAGGCGCACATCGGCTGAGATCCATATTCGAAGCGGGTTCAGTCGGGATGGATTGTTATGTTTTCAGGACATAGAGAGCAACTTTTTGCTCGGAGCTTATGCAGATATAGCTGGGCGTGTCGTCTCCAAGAGCAACTACCTCGGCTGTGGGCCGTATCGTACGCCAGTAGCGAAGATACGAGCACGGGCACTCCTTTCACACACAACCCCAAGTTGCGCCTTCAGGGGATTTGGGACTCCCCAAGTTGCGTGGGCGCTTGAGTCACAGATGGACGCAGCTGCACGGCATCTGGGTATCGATGGGCTCCAGATTCGACTGATGAATCTGGCGGCTAAGGGAGAGGATGTCGTTCCGGGAGATGTTCCAGCTGATGGCGAATGGGCCCAGTCGGTGCAAAAGGCAGCCTCAGCAGTAGGTTGGGGTGAACCGCTTGAGCCCAATCATGGGCGGGGCATTGCGGTGGGAATCAAGTCTGGAGCCACTACCGGATTGTCCTACTCCACGATAAGACTTCTCTTTGATGGAAGTGTCACGATCTATGCGGGAACATCTGACATGGGCCAGGGCGCCCGAACAATCTTTGCACAGATCGTTTCAGACGAGCTTGGAGTTCCGATAGAACAGATTGACGTGGTGATGGGCGACACTTCGGTGGTACCTTTTGATCTCCAGACTTCTGCTAGTCGCTCCACGGTTTTTATGGGGAATGCGATTCTTGACGCATGTCGTGACATCCAGCTGCAGGTGCGCGAGTTGGCGGCTGAACTGCATGGAACTGCTTTGGAGAATGTGCGAATTGTCGCGGGTGGAGTGTTCATATCCGAAGTGAAGGTCTCTATCCCTGAAGTGGTTCAGGCCAGCCTCGGGAGGCTGAGGGGAGAATTGATCGGCAATGGGACTATGCGCAGAACGGACATTGCCAATCATCCACTTGGTGGGCGTCCCGCTTTTTTCGAGTTCAATTGCACAGCGTTCGAGGTGGGCGTGGATGTTGAGACTGGAGAGGTCTCTGTCATAAAGCATGTAAGCGTCGGCGATACTGGTAAATCCCTAAACCCGCTGCAGGTTGAAATGCAGGATGAAGGTGCAGCAATTATGGGACTTGGGCACACAATGATGGAACACGTCATTCTGGACGAATCTGGCAGGATAGCGAATCTTGGGGCGCTGGATTATCGTATTCCTACATCAAAGGATCTTCCACTTTCACTTTCCACTTACAGCATTGAGAATGCCGATGGACCTGGTCCGTATGGCTCAAAGGGAGTAAGTGAAGGGGCAATTCTTTGCACGGCTCCCGCATTTGCGTCCGCAGTGACGGAGGCGACTGGCGTTGTTATCAGGAATCTCCCGCTTACTCCGGAGCGCGTGTGGCGGGCAATTAGAGATGGCGCCTCCGATTCTTCCACGGTCGAGCAGGTTTGAGCAAGCTGTATTTCGCATCTTGGCCACCCGGTCTCTCAACTAAAGTTGTCGCCCGCTTAATTAATTCCAAATGGTGCCCCACCCAGCTAAGTAGGGTGAGGAAGCTCGTTTGATGGTTTGAGCGCGAGATCTCCATCTCGCTGAATACCTCGCCATAGCGCGCCAGCTCCCCGCCTCGCCCGCTGCGAAAGATCCCCTCGCACGCCCCCGTGAAATAGAGCACCCATACGTTTTCCTTCGAGGTTGAGGTGGCTTGTTCGGCCTGGTGCTCGTCCCAACCCAGCGCCAAAGCGTCGTGGAACATGCCGTCAGCAAAGCGCCCCAAACCTTTGGAGTTAAGCGAATGACGTTGATCGGGACACCCGCACGCCTGGAAAGATGAATTCATCTCCCAAGATCTTGGGGCGCTTGGCGGAGCTGACCAGAATAGGAACTCCAGAGCTCTTCAAATAACCCTTTGCGTACAAACAGCGCGTGAAGCGGCTTGACAACAAAATTAATGACACTCCTGCGGGGGAACTTGGAGATCAATATGTCCAGAGGAAAGGATCACCAACGCTGGCTCAGCCTGGTCGAAATGGAGCGGATAATAGCTCACTACGATCGGGCGCATCTTGTGGGGGAATTCCATATTTCGGGTATGTGATATTATCGTTCGGCACTTCAAGGTTACGGAGCCTGCAAGTTTCTTTAAGCCGCAGCGAATCAGCCTTCGTCACCTGGCAACTCGGCAGTCCCGTTGCTGGTAGTTTTCGTGATCGCAGGAGTTATTGCGCTTGTCGTGGCTTTGGTTCGTAAGCGCAACCGAGATAATGGAATCAATCGCATTCTTTTACGTCGCGAGTTGATCGGAGCCGACGATTGCTTCTCAGCAGGAACTGCAACAGCTGGTTTGGCTGGTACTTCCGATGTTCCAGTCGTATATGCCGCTGGCACGCATGACCTCGTTTTCATGCCAGACTATCCTTCCAACCGCAGTCCGGGGGATGTAGATCAGCTCGCGCCCGAGTTCGCACGTATACCTCGCGATGCCGTGGACTTCCTAGGCGTGAAGGACCTGTCGCAAACTCAACAGCACGTGCAGACCGTGCAGCCGCTGAGCCTTACTCGAATTGCCCTGCTTGGCCCGCTCTCGCTAGCCGCTCGGAAGAGAAAGAATATTCTGACGACGACGATCGTTTTCAATTTCTACCTGCTCATTGACTGGACCGATCAAAACGGAATCGGGCAGGAGAGTATCTTCGAGTTCGCTGACGGTGCTCTTGTCAACCAGGCGGAGGCATCGATCCGCCGAGAGCTGAGACCAAAGGCGGCGTTGTCCAAGCCGGGTGAGAAATTATGCCCTTATTGTGCCGAGACAATAAAAGCTGCCGCGACGAAGTGCAGGTATTGCTTGTCGGATTTGGCGGTAAATCATCCCACTGATGGTCTCCCAAAGAGTTGAACAACTCAATATGGGTGTTCCCTAAAAACGGAACATGGAGAACCGGACGCCATGATTCGAATTAGGCGTCACCATGCCTTCTCGGAAGGCGTACTTGCGTTTCTTTCGTTTGGGTGTAAACTTGAATTATGAGCACATCAGTCAAGCCAGGTATAACATTCACCGATCCAAGGTCATTTGTCGCGGCAGCGCGTCCAGCTATTGACGCTGGCAGCTCGCTCCAGCTTCAGATCGGCGACCTGTCTTTGCAGGTAGACGCGGAGTTCGCCAACAAGGTTCTCGCAATTGTTGATGCCGCCATCGCCGGCCGGGCGATTGAGCTAGCGATCCTGGAGGATGAACTCACTACCGGTCAAGCCGCTGATCTTCTCGGGGTCACCCGTCCCACCGTCGTTGCAATGATCGATAAGGGGCTCCTGCCCGCGCAGCGGGTATCGACGCATCGCAAGCTCAAGACATCGGACGTACTGGCATATCGAGAGCGGGTAAGTGGCGAGAGGGCTAAGGCTCTTGGGGAAATGGCCGATATTTCCGCCGAACTCGGCCTCTATAACGACTAGCCCCCAACGTGAGAAAGCTTCGAGTCATCCTGGATGCGAATGTGCTAGTCGACGCCCAAGTTAGAGACCTCTTCTGCGAAATGGCCGATGCCGGACTGATCGAGTTGTTCTGGAGCGATGAGATCCTGGAAGAAACTCGACGAGTTCTGATCAATCGGCTCGCCAAAGCCCCGTCTGCAGTTGACCGCCTCCTCAATTCGTTCAGGTCTGCATTTCCAGGCGGTGCCCTCGGCGCTGAGACGGGTTTCATAGCCGAGCTCGAAATCCCCGATCCAAACGATCGGCACGTGATTGCGTCGGCCGTCCTCGGGGAGTGCGACGTGCTCGTTACCTTCAACACGAAAGACTTTCCCCCCGGTGTACTTTCTCGTTGGGATCTCGAGGTAATGGACGTTGATCGGGCACTTGGATTTTTGGCGTGTCGCTTCCCGAACAAAATCGCAGACGTCGTAACGGCGTGTAGAACCAAGCTGATGAAGCCAGTGAGAAGCCAGGAAGATTATTTGGCTCGCTTGGCAGAACGCGCACCCGTAGCGACCATTTCAA
>JAKASN010000042.1 GCA_021819025.1 Actinomycetes bacterium
GTAGGCGCCGCGTCAAGTCCCAACTTGGGTCCTCAGCTAGTCCTTCTCGACATCTTTGGTGGCAAAGGGCAGATCCGACCAGGTATAACTGCTCAAGCGGATCGCCGACAACTAAGCTTTTCTGCACTGTTTGGACCGGTCGAGACCGCTGCAGAATTAGGACCCGGAGGCACGGCCCCGATATGGTGATCGCAAAGAGGAACTGTGCTCAAGCTCAACGTCTCGTTGCGGCGCTTGGGACTTTACTGATCTCCCTAACAGCACTGTTGGGCTTCTTGGTGATGCCGGCGTCGGCAAGCAAACGTCCCGCAGCGCCCAGGTCCGGCGGACCCCGCATGTTGCAATTCCAGGCACTTCATGGAACCACCCTCGGTAGCTACGCGCAACTATGGTACGCGCCGATCAACCTCAGCCCGATGCCGGGCGACAACTACCCTGGTGACGGAACCTGGGCTCCCATTGGCACTTCCTCAGGTGCCGGTAGCGCAGCATTCGTTACTTATGCCAGTGCATATCCGGGAGCTCCCCGAGTTGCGGTGGCATGGCTGAACCAGCAATACGTTCGAAGCGCACTCTATGCGGGAACCTCGCAACCAGGGGGAACTTGGCCAAATCAGGGTGCGATTCCCATCACGGACCAGCCCTCGCTTATCGCGGCCTTCGAAGGCGGATTCATCTTCAACGTAGCCCATGGTGGCTGGTACGAGGCGGGCAACACTGGAGTAACCCTTGTCAATGGAGCCGCCTCGCTGGTGCAGTACGACAACGGGACGCTCGACATCGGCGCCTGGGGAAGCGACGTCACCATGGGGCCAAACGTCTACGCGGTCCGCCAGAACCTCGTTCCCTTGGTTGCCGATGGCCAAGTCACTCCCGAAGCGCAGTACAATCCCCTCACAACTTGGGGGTACTCGTTGGGTCAACTTCTTTACACTTGGCGCTCGGGAATCGGCATAACAGCTAACGGCAACTTGATCTGGGTAGGCGGACCGGGCCTTTCGCCACAGGTACTCGGTGAAGTACTAGTTTGGGCAGGTGCGATACGCGCGATGCAGCTCGACATTAACCCGCTTTGGGTCAACTTTGCGAGCTACACCTACCTCCCCGCCTCGGGGATCTCCGGCAACAACCTCTTGGCTTCGATGAGTTATCCGCCCTCGCATTACCTAAGCGGATTCTGGCGCGACTTTGTCGCGGTCTTTTTGAGGTGATGCGTGATGGGGCACTCAGGCAAGTTCGATAAGTTCGAGATATTCGTCCGAGAAGTAGTCGATGGTTCCCTCTGGAAGCATGAGAACGCGATCAGGATTGAGCATCCGCGCGAAGTTGGCATCGTGGGTCACACAGATCATGGTGCCCTTCCATTGCGAGAGAGACTTGGATATCGCGTTGCGCGACTCAGGATCGAGGTTGTTGGTCGGTTCGTCAAGGAGCAACAAGTTATGTCGGCCCGCCACGAGAAGAGCTAAGGCCAGCTTGGTCTTCTCACCTCCCGATAGCGTCCCCGAGGGCTGACGAACCACTTCGCCGGCAAGTCCGAATGCCGCTAGTGTCGCCATGGCGTCGGTAAGTGCCAAGCCTTTGGCAATGGTCTGCTCGAGCGGAGAGGCGGCAAAGTCAAGCTCTTCGTGTTCCTGGGCGAAATAGCCAATGCTGACACGATCCGAGTAAACCACGCTACCGAGATCAGTCGCTGCGCGGCCCGAGAGAAGCTGGAGCAACGTCGTCTTTCCCGCGCCGTTGAGGCCCGCCACCAAGAAGCGCTCGCCGCGCTCGATGACAAACTCGACGTCCTCAAAGACGGTATGAGTTCCATACCCCTTGCAAAGGCCATCGGCTTCCACCACGATCCTTCCGCAAGGTAGCGGATCCGGCATCTTGGCGGTAACTTTGACAGTCTGGCCGCGCTTAGGGGTCTCGTCGAGGGTATCTCTGATGCGTTCGGCTCTCGAATCCAGCGATTTGGCAACACGGGCCCGTGAGGCGGTCTGATGGCGCATTGAATCAGCAAGGCGGGTGAGCCGGTTGAGCTCTTCCATGGATCGCCTCGTGATCTGGGCCTGTTGACGTCGCCTTTCAGCGATTGCCCGCTGATAAGAGCTATAGTTGCCGCGAAAGTCGATCAAGTCACCGTCTCCGCTCCCGCGCTCGAGATGAAAGATCCGGTTGATCGACTCGTCAAGGAGTTCCAAGTCGTGGCTCACTACCACAAGTACCCCCGGATAGCTCTTCAGGTACCCAAGCAGCCAGGTCTTGGCGTCGATATCGAGGTGGTTAGTGGGCTCATCGAGCAGGAGCACTTCAGAGCCACCGAAAAGAATCCTCGCAAGCTCGACGCGGCGGCGCTCACCTCCGGAAATCTCCGTCAGGGCAAGATGGAAGCGGTCCTCCTTGAGGCCAAGGCCCATGAGCAGCGCCTTAGCTTCGGCCTCGGCCCGATAGCCGTCACGGTGTTCAAACTCCTCCATAAGCCGGGTGTAACGATTGATGTTCTTCTCGCTGTGGTCGGTCTCCAGGCTGGCGCGAACTCGCTCCATCGATGCTGAAAGCTCTCCCAGTTCGCGACCGGCAAGAACTCGCGTAAGAGCAGAAATTGGCGTCGCAGCACGGTCGAACAAAGTGTCCTGCCCGAGATAGCCCATATTCCCCTGCACCGTGACACTGCCTTTGGATGCCTTGGCCGCACCAGCAATCACTTTGAGGAGGCTGGTTTTGCCGGCGCCGTTACGCCCCACCAACCCAACTTTGCTTCCCGCCCCAAGTGAGAAAGTCAACTCATCGACGATCAGTTTGCCGCCTACTTCCACGGTCAGTCCAGCAACGCTAATCAAGAAGTCTCCCCGAAAACGGATTTGGTGCCATGGCGTGCGCGGTAGAGCGCTGGCACAGAAACATCTATTCTAATCGGCGAGGCCAGAAATGGAACTCAGCATCGGGACTAAGCTGCGCAAGCTCCGGTGCTTACCGCCGACGTGGCACTGTTAGCAGCACTTATTTGCCGGGCAACCGCTGGCATCGCCAGTGCAAAGCCTACGTCAGGGTTAGTAGTTGACCGGGAAAAGACCACGCCGATAACCTGGCCGGCGAGATCAAGCAGTGGGCCACCGGAGTTACCGGGCCGAATGATAGCTTCAAGCTCATAGACGAGACGGTCGGTAATCGCCTGGTTGTAGATGTCGCGACCTTGGGCTTCAAAGACGTCCATCACCCCGGCAGAAGATGACGTAAGCGGACCGCCGCCCGGATAACCCAATACCACGCCCATCTCGCCGCGCGGTTGAACTGTGGTATCGAGTGGCAGAACCGCCTCGTTGAGACCCTCGGTACGCAACACCGCGATGTCGAGCTCGGGATTGAAAGACACTACCACCGCGGGGTGCTGACCGGAGCTGTCAAAGATGGAGATGTTGTGAGTACCTGCGACGACGTGCGCATTGGTTACCACCTCGTTGGGTCCCACCACAAAGCCAGAACCCTCTTGGATCTGTCCGCATCCGATTCCCTCGATCTTGACGACGGAATTTTCCACCTTGGTCACCACCGCGTTGACTTGTTGTTGGTTCGGCAGAGCGACTGGACCTGCGATGCTAGGGGGCAAGGAGGCAAATACCGGAGGAAAGCCGGCGGAATCCACATAGGCCTGGATACGGGAAAAGACCGTGGGGGTAGGAGGCATGGCCTTAGTAACGGTCTTTATGATCCGGGAACTCGCGACCTGAGACGAAAGTGCCGCAAAGGGAAGATTTACCACGATCGAGGCGATTATCCATACCACGAGGAGGGTGGCAACTACCGCAACTGCTCCTCCGATCCCGGCGTCGACTCCCGCGAGGTGATAGCGGCTCAGACGCGCGCCGACGAGATTCCCCAGGTGTCGACCAAGTCCACCCACTACCGAGGCACAGCCAAAGATAATCAAGAGAAGGACAGCGCTGCGTAGCAAGCCCGAGGAAACCAGGCTGGCGATGCGGGGGGCAATATAAGCGCCCAAAAAGAGGCCGATCCAAAAGCCACCGTAAGATCCAAGTTGGACAGCTGCACCAAGTTGGGCTCCTCGCACTGCGGCGTAGCCCACTCCCACCAAAATCAGCAAATCCACCCAGTTAAATCCGCCCAAAAACGCCAGAATCTCAGTGTGGAGGAAAAACAAGAGCGAAACCTAACAACTTTGGCGGCGGATAGCGTCTCGGACAGTCTAGGCCGACTTGGTGAATCCGAACTTGCAATGCTGCTCGCAAAGGTGAAGCGCCTCTACTCGGCAATCAGCTCAAGCTGAGTGTCGATCTGCTCTTTCTCCATCGGCTGGCCGAGGTGAAATCCCTGAACCCGATCGATCTCCAAGCGCCGCATCATGCGAATCTGTTCCGCGCGTTCGACTCCTACGCCGATCACTTCGGCATCTAGCGAGTGCGCCAGAGAGACCAGGCCCGAGAGCACCCCAAAAGAGCGGCCGGACTCGTTGAGTCCGAGCATCAGGGAGCGGTCCAGCTTCACTTGTGCGACCTCATAGCGCGAGAAGAGCCCGAGCGCGGAAGTGCCGGCACCGAACTCATCTACACTCAAGGCGATACCCGCTTCGGTCAAGCGCGCGATCGAGGCGTGACATTGTGCCTCGGGGTTCGCAGAGACCGTCCCTAATTCAATAAATACCGCATTCTTGTCGAGTTCAAGAGAAACTACCCGCTCGATAAGCTCGTCCATCAACTCTGACTCGTCCAGTTCATCACCGGACAAGTTGATTCCAAGGGTCATGCGTATCGCGGGGTAAGACCTCCGCCAGCTCGAAAGCGCGTCCAAGGCCTTGGTAGCCACTTGTGAGCCGAGCCGCGGCAACCTGCCGATCTCCTTGGCGACGGGGATGAAATCGGCGGGCATAATCAGGCCCCCGTCGGGATTTCGCATCCTAACGAGTGCCTCGACACCACCGATCCTACCGGTATCCAAGGAGAAGATTGGCTGGAAAAGCACCACTAACTCCTCAGAGTCGATGGACTTGCGCACTTCATTCTCGAAGCTTCGCCGAGTCCGAGCATCAAAGGAATGACTCTCTGCGCTGACATTTTCCACGAAGTACTCCACTTTGGACGCGCCTCGGCTCTTGGCGCGGTCTTTAGCGGTAATCGCTCGCGAGAAAAGTTCCTCGGCATCAAGGGTTGCGTCGGTGGCCAGGGCGATACCGATGCACGCAGTAACTACCACCTCCTCACCGTCGGGCGCCACGACCGGGGAGTCGAGAATCGATCGTAGCGTTCGAGTAATCATCTCCACTTGGGAGGATTCCACCACGCCCAGACACAACAACCCGAAGCGGTCCTCGTCAAGGTAGGCGACGGGATAGACCCCGCCCAGGGCATCTTCAAAACGGTGAGCCACCACTCCGAGAACTTTTGATGCGCCAGCTGAGCCGAGCGCTTTGACAATGAGACTGAAACGGTCGATGTCTACGACAAGAAGCGCGAGTCCCTCGAGGTCCCCACCCAGCGCAGGCCTATTGCGCTCATACTCATAAAAGAGATAGTCCCGCTGATAAAGGCCGGTTAAGGGGTTAATAGCAAAGCTGGGATAGCTGCTGTTAGGAGGAGCATTCACCGCCGATGATTCGTCTGCGGAATCTCTCGGACCGTATTCGTCGGCAAAAGAGAGGTCGCCATCGGTGCTGGCATCCGCGAGCGGCCCAAGCACTTCGATCTCGATCACGTAGGTATCACTTTTCGCACGTGAGGCTCTGTCTCCGGCCACCTTAGAGCGCACCAACAACTTGAAGAGGCGGTAATCACCAGGCCCGCAGAGGATCCTCGCGTCAAGCTCGGTGGAGTCCATAGACTCCCAAAAGATCGAGATTCCATCAGCGACCAGATCGGCATCGTCGGGATGGATCACGCTCGATAGGTTGACACCCGCCAATTCCTCGTTAGCGTATCCCAAAACTTCTTCCGCAGCTCGAGAGAGGAGCAAGATCTTACCGCTGGCACGGTCGATCTCAATCTCAGCGATCGCTGACTCGTCGGCGAATTCGCCTTCAACCTCGGCTTTGGTGTCGATGCGGGGACTCATGGTTTGCACCAGGTAAGGTCGCGAATCGATGGATCGATTACTCCTACGACCGCGGAACCTCGTGGCCCCCGGGCCGTAACTTCAAACTTCAAAAAATGTTCAAGCCCGGACATAAACTGCCTATCGGCACATCCCTGGGCAAGGATTAGAAAAAAAATGTTACCACTTTGCTTAAGTGCGAGTGAAACCTCCAAAGGTGTGCGGCAGCCTGGGCTCTTGCTTGGGAACCTCCAGAGCTGGATCCGACTCATCCATCACCGGGTACGCTTCGGAAAGTGCCCGGAGCAACTCATCGATTCCCACCTCGACGTCGATGAGGCGTTGGCGATATATCAGTGATCCGCCCGCGGCCACCAATACCACGGCACGGTGCACTCTAGCACCGTAGCGCGTCTCTGCCAGAGCCAAAACACCGAGTTCGGTGGCGAGCACCGCATCGGGGTCGGCGAAGTAACGCACGCCGGGGCAGAGAGAGCCGTCGTGTGACGAGATGGGAACAGGCGCGATGACATGGGCGGGAAATCCATGAGCCTCCAGTTTGGCTGCTGCGGCGCAAATCGCGTGGAGTTCAAAGATGTCTGCCGGAGAACCAGGCTCAAGAAGCCAAAAGAAAGCCCCGCCCGAAGCGATAATGGCTCGGGCATCGACAGGGTCCCCGTCGGCATTTGCCAGGTTATCCACTCTCGGCGACTCCTTCTTAGGCTCCACACTCAATCGCCCACCTGGCCTCGCTTGTGACGCCCATCATTACGATATATAGCTAAGAATTGTGGCGTCCGAAGTAACTTGCAGCATAACCGAGGCGCTCGAGCCAGAGCAGAAGTGAGCAGAATTTTGTTATCATCGGCACTCGACGGCATCCGTCTCTCGATTCACGTCCTTGCAGCAACCATCTGGGTTGGGGGACAGTTGTCTCTCGCGGGAATGGTTCCTGCGCTGCGTAACGCGGGTGAAGGCGTCACAAACGTAGCGGCACGTGCCTTTGCCAAGCTTTCCTGGCCCGCTTATGCCATCCTGGTGCTCACCGGACTCTGGAATGTCGCCACCTTCAAGATGAATCAGACTACCACCGCCTGGAAGATTGTGCTTGGAGTGAAACTCGTCGTAGTGGCGTTGTCGGGACTTGCTGCTTACATTCACACCAAGGCGAAAACGCCGGCACAAAACGCTATCTGGGGCTCGATTTCGGGGACGACCGCTGCAGCATCCTTGATCCTGGGAGTTTTTCTCGCGGGATAATAGCTGGGACGCCTTTAGCGCGTCCGAAACATGATCGTTACAAATTGGTATCGCGGCGCCGATCACGACTAAGACCCACGGTAAGGTTAATGGCACACTTTGGGCCAACGACGTCCCGTGAGTACTTTAGCCACACCAGCTGAAAGAAAAGGGGATTCTCGTGGCTTATCAAGCTGACACACCTTCGAATCTTGCGGGCACTCTCTACCGCCCGGAGTTCGAACATGATGCCTGTGGCGTAGCCTTTGTCGTCGACGCCAAGGGAAGGCGCTCCCACAAGATCATCGAGCTGGGCATCGAGGCGCTTCTCAACATGGAGCACCGGGGAGCTTCAGGAGCTGAGGTCAATACTGGCGATGGCGCTGGCATCCTCATTCAACTCCCCGACGAATTTCTGCGCTCAATCGTCCAATTCGAACTGCCCAAAGTCGGTAACTATGCCACCGGGCTGACCTTTTTTGACAAGGATTGCGACGTGGCGCAGGCCAAGGAGATCATCACCAAGGTCGCCGCGGAGGAGTCCCTCGAGGTTCTTGGATGGCGCAAGGTCCCCGTGGACAACTCGTCGCTGGGACACGGCGCACTCGCGGTGGAGCCCACCATCGAACAACTCTTCGTGGGCGCAAGTTCCGGCGAGATTTCCGGTCTTGCTCTGGAGCGGGCTGCCTTCGTCCTTCGCAAGCGGGTTGAGCATGCCATCGCAGGGCTCTACTTTCCCTCGCTCTCCTCTCGCACCTTCGTGTACAAGGGGATGCTCACCACCCCTCAAGTCAGCGAGTACTTTGTCGATCTCGCAAACCCCTTGATGACCTCCGCCCTCTCCCTGGTGCACTCGAGATTTTCTACCAATACATTTCCCTCCTGGAGCCTTGCCCATCCATATCGGCTCATCGCCCACAACGGCGAAATCAACACTTTGCGGGGCAACAGGAACTGGATGAGTGCGCGCGAGAGCCTCCTCGCTTCAAACCTCTTCGAAGGTGATCTGGAGAGGATCTTTCCCATCTGCACCACTGGGGCTTCGGACTCTGCGAGCTTCGACGAGGCGCTTGAACTCCTCCACCTGGGAGGGCGATCCCTTCCGCACGCGGTGCTGATGATGATTCCAGAAGCTTGGGAAAACCATCGCCAAATGCGCGGGGCCAAACGCGCCTTTTATCAATTCCACTCTTCGCTGATGGAGCCCTGGGATGGGCCAGCATCGATTGCTTTCACCGACGGCACGCAAATTGGGGCGGTTCTCGACCGCAACGGTTTGCGCCCATCGCGCTACTGGGTTACCGACGAAGATCTCGTAATAATGGCCTCTGAAGTTGGGGTTCTCGAAATCGATCCTGCGCGGATAGTAAAGAAAGGACGGCTGCAACCCGGGAAGATGTTTCTCGTCGACACCGCCAAAGGGCGCATCGTTTCCGACGAGGAGATCAAAGATGAACTAGCTGCGCAACACCCATACCAAGAGTGGCTCGATGCCAACTTGATCACCCTAGACGATCTCCCACCTCGCCATATGTTGGTACCACAGCATTCTCGCATCATTGCGCGCCAGCGCCTCTTCGGATACACCAACGAAGACCTCCGGCTTCTGGTCGCGCCGATGGCGCGAAGCGGAGCCGAGGCGATTGGCTCCATGGGGTCTGACACTCCTTTGGCAGTGCTTTCAGACCGTCCGCGAATGCTCTATGACTATTTCGCCCAGCTCTTTGCTCAAGTC
>JAKASN010000043.1 GCA_021819025.1 Actinomycetes bacterium
CCGATCTCTTCCACTTCGCGCCACCGATGAGCGAACCATGGCGCGGCTCATCAAGAGCGCGCGCGAGAAGGAATCCGCCAGCGCAACCGGGGAGAAGTTGAGCCGGGTTACCCCCGGGGGCGGCTCGATAGCTCCCATCGGGTCAAAGAGCCAAACACGTCCCGCTCTTTGGCGCTCGGCGGCGGTCGCGACGAGAAGGTCGGCTTTGGTACTGGTCACTACCACCGCGCTCTCTGCTCCCACCAGGTTGGGTATCACCATCCCGGTGGTCTTTCCACATCGAGGCGGCCCGAGCACGAGCAGGTGCGACTCGCCCGAAAGCAGCTTGGGACCCATCTTTCCCCACCCGCAATAAAACACCGGACATCTCCCCTCTCTTTTTCTCCCGGGAGCCCGAGACGCCAAGCCCCGGCAACCCGAATCGGATTCGGATGCCGGGGCATCAAGAGGAGAGCAGGTGTCGATCTAGAACTAAGTCAAATGCCGCTAATCGCCGCTTCGTCGATCTCGGCGGGCTGAAGTTTGGCTTCGGCGCTCACAAAACGCCCCGCCAGAGCCCAGTATGTCACCGCCGCGACGATGAAACCGGCGAATACCGAGAAGTCCGCCCCATTGGTGGCGTTGGAGACCAAGCTGACGTAGTGGGGATAAGCGTCGATGGTCAACATCGCGGCGACCATTCCCAGGATCTGGGCGATAATGGCTGGCCAGTGCACGCCGCCTTGGCGGTAGTAGAGCGAGCTCTTGCCGCGCTGAAGATCCACCGCCGAGTACCTCTTCTTGCGCAGCAGCCAATCCACCAGATAGACCGCAGTCCAAGGCGCCACCCAAACGATGATGAAGAGGATGAACTCCGAGAGCAAAGTGTTGAACGACGAAGAAAAGATCGCATAAGCGGTAAGCGCGGTACAGATCACGGTATCTAAAATCACCGCCTGCCAGCGAGTGATCCTAAGCCCGAGAGCCTGCAGGGTAACCCCTGAAGAGTAGAGGTCCAAACTGTTGATGGCGAAGAGTTGCACGATGGCCACGATGAGATAAGGCCAGATGAACCACGGGGTAAAGTTTGCAGCGATGCCCGTGATCGAACCCGAGTTAGTGCCCACGAAAGTTGCCACCGCGGCACCGAGGACCATTAGCGCCACCGAGGGGATGAAAGTTCCTAAAAATACCCAACCCACCGTGGCTTTGGCAGAAGCGTCCCGCTTGAGGTAGCGAGAGTAGTCATTGCCGTTTTCGGTCCAGCCCAGCCCCGATGCGGAGATAATGAAGGCCAAGCCCTCCAGCATGGTCTGCCAGTTGGCACCGTGGTGAACCGAGTGCACATTGACCTTGCCGATACTGAGCGCCGCGAAGACTATGAAGAGGACGAGAAATGGGATGAAGAGCCATCGCAAAGTCTTCAGTATCGCGGCATGCCCCAAAAGTGGCAACAGGAGCTGGATCGCCGCAGCAACCAGTATCAATACCACCTTCAACGTCGTCGAGGAGTGCACCCCGAGCTTCGAGGCCAGCGCGAGGCCGGCAATCACCACCAGCGCGAGGCCTTCGGTCTCAAATCCCACCTGGGTAAGCCAGTTGAAGACCGCGATGAGTTTTGATCCGTTGGGGCCAAAACTGGCGCGGTTGATGGTAAAGGTGGTGGTTCCCGCTTCGGGACCTTGCAAGCTGGTAAGCCCGAGCAAAAGGTAGGAGAGGTTGCCGACGGCAATAATGAACACCGCCTGGGCAAAGGAGAGGCCAAAGCTCATCAAAATCGCGCCGTAGACCATGATCTCGACGTTGAAGATGGCTCCGCCCCACATCCAAAAGAGGTTTATCGGCTTTGCCCAGCGCTCTTTGGCGGGGACATAGTCGATACCGCGACGCTCGATCCCAACTGGACCGGCCTCCGCCATAGGTATTTCGAAAACTTCTTTTACCAACTCGTTCCTTCCTCTCTCATCCGTGGCCCAAACCAGGGAAGCTCCTTGTCACCATAGGGTAAAAAATCATCGCACCGCTTGGAGTGCTTCGGATAGCTTTCTCCGCATCGCCAAAGTGATGCGGTCAGCTTTAGTGTGAACTTCTCTTTTGGCATCGAGGGGGAAACCATCGGAGCGATAGGAGTTCTGCAGCCAGAGATCCTCGGCGAGAACCTTGGCTTCGAACTCCAGCGCTTCTGTCATGCGCTGCGCGCTTCCCTCGAGATCGTTCCTCCACAACACCGTGAAGAGCCGGCTTTGCATCGCGTCGCTGGGCGAGATGAAAAAACCGATCACATTGGTCCCTTTGGCCTCGACGAAGCTGAGGCGCAGCAGCAGCGAGAACGGCACCCGATAGCGGTAGAGCATCTCGCGGTGCTGCTGCAAAGGACGCTCGCCCTTGGCCACTGCGGGATCCTCACGGTTCAAAAAGCTGTGGCGATAGCTAGCCCTGAGACCGAATTCATCCAAAGATACCTCGTAAGGATCCACTTTGGTGCTCGTGCCATCTCCAAAGCTCGCTTTATGCAGATAGGGAAAGTGCGCCATATCCAAGAAGTTGTCTGCGAGATACCCGGCGTGCTGGCGAGCCATTACCGGGCTCAACATCCCCGAGGCGAAAGTTTCGTCGCTGGCCTCGGGAATCTCGAGTAGTTCCGCCCGCGGAAGCTTGGGAGCCAAAAAGATCACCCCGTAGCGCTCTTGGAGCGCAGCGGCTTGGACGAGGTTCGCCTTGGCGGGGAGCTTCGCGCCCTCGCCGAGGGCTGGAACACAGAGCAACTTCCCGCGCTCGTCGAAGCGCCAGCCATGATAGGCGCACTCCAAAGTTCCTCCCGCCACGCTTCCCATGGAAAGCGGCGCGCCGCGATGGGGACAGCGATCGACAAAGGCGACAATTTCATCGGCACGGTCACGAAAGAGAACCCAGTTCTCCCCGAGGAGGCTAAAGCGCCTCGGTTGTGCCCCAACCTCATCCGAAGTTGCAATCGGGTGGTAGAAGTATGCCAGCCGTGGGTCCAAATTATCCAACTGGCCAGGGACATCCCTAGTCAATGTCGCACCCGCTCCTTATTGCGCGCCGACGCGCGATTTCGCGCCGAGCAAGTCTGCATACCTCTCGCACTATCTAGCGACCCTGCGTCGCACCCTCTCGAGACTCCACTGTAGCGCAGCGAAATTATCTCGCCGAACCATTTTGGTTTCGCCAAAATTAACCTTGGCAGCGCCGCATCGCTACTCGAAGCGACCCAAGAGGCAAAACCCGCCTCCAAGGGCGTCCAAAGCAGCGATCAAGTCGCCTCAAGGAGGTCGAGCACCTCGCGGCGATGCTCGTCGGGATAGGGTGGCAACCCGGGCTTGGTGGGTCGCGAACCATTAAAGAGCGGCCCCGGGGCGGGCTGGGTAACACCGGCCATCTCGACAAAGGCGCCACGGGCGACGTTGTGGGGATGGGCGAGCGCCTCCTCGGGAGAGTAGACCGGGAAGCTGCAGGCATCGCAACCGGCGAGGAGCTCTTCAAAATACCCTCTCGGCTTCGAGGCAAATATCGCCTCAAAGGCGCTGCGCATTTGGGGCCACGTCTCTGTCCGGTACTGGGCGGAAAATGCCGCCTCATCCGCAACGCCGAGTCGCCCGATCAACTCTTGATAGAACTGCACCTCCAGAGCGGCAACTCCGAGGTACCCCCCGTCTGAACAGCGATATATCCGATAGAAAGGTGCGCCCCCGTCGATGAGGTTGGATTCGCGCTGATCTACCCAGCCCCCCGCCCCCCGCATTCCAAAGATCATCGACGCCAATGTCGCGGCACCTTCGCACATCGCGGTGTCGATGACGATGCGATGGCGCTGCGAAGGTGGCGTCGCCAGAGATGCCGCAATGGCAAAGGCCATGTACATTCCTCCCCCGCCGAAGTCCCCAACGAGATTTAGCGGTATCGATGGCGGACCGTCTTTGGGACCGATCATAGAAAGCACCCCGGCAACGGAGATGTAGTTGAGGTCGTGCCCCGCGAGGTTTGCCAAAGGTCCACTCTGACCCCAGCCAGTCATACGGGCATAGATGAGCGCTTCGTTGAGCGCAAAAGCTTCCTCGGGACCATAGCCAAGCCGCTCCATGACACCAGGGCGGTACCCCTCCAATAGAACATCGGCTCGCGCGATGAGCCCTTTGACAATCTCTGCGGACTCATCCGACTTGAGGTCCAGAGCGATTGACCACTTCGAGCGACCCATGACCTCACGCCGATAACTCGCTAGGGTTTCCTCAGAAAGCTCTCCTGTGGATGCCCTGGGTCGATCGATGCGGATCACTCGAGCTCCGAGATCACCAAGCAGCATTCCACAAAAGGGACCTGGACCAATGCCGGCAAACTCGACCACCAATTTGCCGGCCAGCGGCGAAAAACTCGACTCAGAAGATTCCTCTAGCACAAAACCTCACTCAACTTAGGATTAATGCCAACCTTAGGCCACCCAGATATCGGGCGGCTCAGTTTTTCTCTCAACTGGGATCTCGATACCCGCAAACTGCGAGATTAACGATTCGGTGAGAAAATTTCTACGACGTGGCTAAAGTTGCGATATGACTCAATCCACTCCCAAGGAAAGCTCGCTGCACGAAGTTGAGACCTCGGCCATGGAGCTCGAGGCGAGATGGGCCGAATCCCTTGCTCAATGGGCGATTCCCGAGGAGTATCTCGCCGAGGTCCAAGAGAGCCCGTTTCGTCTCTCGCCAGAAGCTTTTGCGCCCGATCTCTCCCGTCGCGAGACCCCGAGCATGCAATTTGCCATCGAGGCACTCAGCGAGTTGGCACCGGGCGATAGAAGCCTCCTCGATGTCGGATGCGCTTCCGGTGGAACCTCGCTGATCTTGTTTCCACCTGCAGAACGCCTCATCGCAATCGACCAAAGCGCCGAAATGCTCGAGCAACTAATCAAAAACGCCGCAGCTCTAGGAGTAGAAGCATCGGCGATCCAAGTCGTCAACTCCGCCTGGCCGACAGATCCTTTGCCACGGGCCTCGGTGGTGACTTGCGCAAACGTCCTCTACAACGTGGCGTCACCGTTGCGATTCATCCAAGGTCTCATCGATGCCGCCGATCACGCAGTGGTGATCGAGATCACCGCTCGCCACCCCCACTACTCTGCCAATCCAATCTGGTGGCACTTCTACCACTATCAGCGGCCCGTCGAGCCCGGATATGAAATGGTCGCAGAGATCCTCAAACACCTCGGATACCAACCCACCATCAGCAAGTGGCAGCGAGACGCCCTCGATCCCAACGACGACCTCGCCTTGGCGCGGCTCGCACAGCGATGCTGCATTCCCCCGTCGCGACTAGCTGAGCTCAAGAGCTACCTTGAACAAAACCCTCTTCTGCCCACCGAAGTGGTCTCGATGGCATTTCGCAAGAGCGGCGGCTAGCGCACCATTTGGCGGCGGGCTCAGATTCTTCTTAGCAGCTCCGCTTTGGCAACTTCGAACTCCTCGCGAGTTATCAAGCCCCGCGAATAGAGGTCGCCCAAGCGAGAGAGCTGTTCAAGGGGGTGGGAGCTATCACTCGGCGATGCTGGGACGGCAAAGCTCTGCGTGGTTCCCAGCTCAACGCGTACTCTGCGCGCCTCGATCGCTTGATTGATTATCCCGCGAACTTCAACCGGATCATAAATGTACTTGAGGACCAAGTTGGGGTCATCCCCGGTAGAAGAGATCGTCAAAGTTCCGATTCGCAGCATACGCTGGGCAAGAGTTGCTGTAGCAGATATCTCCGAGATACGGTCCAAAGGGATCTCGCGGGAGTGATAGGTGAGCACTCCCGAGGCGGAGATGACTCTGCGCGAGGTCACCACGAATTCGATACTGCGCCAGGCAAGATATCGTGCCACATAGTTGATACCTGCTAGTACGAGCAGCACCAGACCCGCTAATTTGATAAGCACGCCGAGCCAGGAATAGCGCCACAGCATCACTGCGTCAGCGATGGCAAGGAGAAACATCGCCGCCATCGGTACAAGCAGTACTACGCCGTGTGGGCGCCCCGAATACGCAACTTCTTCGCCACTCTCGATGCGTGCTCGCATATGCTTTTTGCCCATACCCGCACAATCATACCCAGCGAGCCCACCGCGGTGAAAGGCGAGGGGCAATTTAGCCCGGTGTCGCATCGGACTCCCAGAAGCGACCAGAGCACCTTCCCAACTTCGCCGCCGTCAGGGGCTTCAACGCCACATTGGCCCCCGAGAGCAAAGCAGCACAACGACGGTCTCGCACCCGCCACCACAACTTCGGCCATCAGACGTCGCAGCAGAGGATCCTTATCGACCCATCGAGGTCGTCTCGCCCGGTGAACAGAACAAGCAGCTGCGCATGGTGTTTGCCTCTTGCCACGATTTCACCGGCGAGTTCGCATGGGGCGGCCGCCGCTGGAGAAAGGGTCACCGTGCTCACCATGGTGTCTGGCGCTGCGACAAGATTGTCGACCGTGTCCCAGGACTACGCGCTCGCAGGCGACTTCGCGCGCTTGAAGTGGCCACGCGGCCATGCCACGGCCACTTTGGGTCAACCACGACGGATACCGCCCGTCCCTCGGGCGCTCCGACCCGCCGTCGAGGACCTCGCCCAACGCGGCCAGCGCGGAGGGGGCGGATGGGACGGACGAGCGCCCCGAGCGCTTCGGCGGCGGCGCTCGTTCGCTCTGGGACCGCGAGGTTGCACGCGCCGGGGGCGTTGGCTGCGCTCTGGCGCCTTGACCGTGCTTGTGAGGTCGTCGTAGTGTATAGGCATGAGTCACACACACTCTCGGAAGGAGCGCGGCGATTCGACCGTGGAGTTATCGCTCTTGAACATCGAGCGCACGGACCTAGTGAGGCTGGAGCGGTTCTATCGGGCCGCGTCCGGTCGGGGGGTCGCCTACAGCGAGGGGATGGTCGAAGGCCACCGCATCATGATCGGCTTTGGCAAGCTCGAGGGACTCCGGCCCGCGCAGGGATCTGACGAAGCTGGCGGCGTCAAAGGCTTTCAACTCGATCTGCAAGTCGACGACCTCCGCAACGCCACCGAGACGCTGTATGCCATCGGAGCCAGGCAACCCGACTTTTTATCCCGGAGCCGGAAGCTCGAGGGTGTTGATCGATCCCGACGCTCAGCGGTTTTAGCTGTGACTCCCCATTCTGTGGCGACACCGTAACGCCGCGCCGTGTCCGATCTCGAGGAGCTGCTCATCCAGGATGCCGAGGCGTGGCGCGCCTGGTTGGAAAGTCATCACGCCGACCATCCGGGCGTTTGGCTGGTGCTGCACAAGAAGGGCGGTGAGACGACACTCCTGACTTATGCTCAAGCCCTTGACGAGGCGCTGTGCTTTGGCTGGATCGACGGGCAGATTGCTCGACGCGACAACGACAGCTATCGCCAGCGCTTCACGCCCCGCCGGCCGAACAGCTCATGGTCGGTGAGGAACGTCGAACACGTCACCCGTCTTAGCGAGGCCGGACGGATGCGGCCGAGCGGGATCGCGGCCGTCGAGATGTCCAAGGCACAGGGTCGGTGGCAAGCTGCCTACCGCGGGCAGGCCGACATGGAGATCCCGCCCGAACTACTTGAAGCCTTGGCGGCCAATCCCGCCGCGGCCGCGACGTTCGACCAGTTGGACGCAGCCAATCGCTACGCCATCGTCTACCGACTCAACTCCGTCAAACTCCCGACGACCCGGGACCGCAAGCTGGCCGAGTACCTCGAGATGCTCGCCCGTGGCGAATCCATCCATCCACGCAAGCCCCGGCGGGACCGTCGGTGACCGTAGAAACCGCCCAGCAATACTTGCAGACTCCAGCCAAGCATGGGCAAAAGAGAGCTACCCATCCGCAGGTGCGATCCATGTGCAGCGGGCAAGCGGCGGATCGCTCCGAGCAGCGCAAGATAGCTACCGGGACCCGCAAGGCCAGAGGGAGCCGCACCCACGGCGAAAGATCTCACCGGCTGAACCGAACACCCCGTTGGATCGGGTGATCCAAGACCGTTGCGGGCCACCCACAAGGCGAGACTCAGTTCTGCCGAGTGTTTAGGTACGGATCCATCGTGGGAGCCGCGGTGTTCTCCACCGAGCTGAGGGCTGGCTCAACTCTTGGCTCAGCAGGCCTGATAAAGCGCGCGCGTCTTGGCCCCAGCGAGCCGTTTGGGGCACTTGGCGCCTCGCGGATCGATGACCAACGGGCCACCTGAGGTTGGCGCGCAACGAGACCGGGAATTGTCGAGCGCACCGTGACCAAGGACATGATCAACCAGTATCCCAGCGGATAGGCCGGAGCGAGCCAAAATGAACTCCTCACCGAAGGATCGTAGCGGCTATCGAGTTTGACACCTAGGGCCAACTGAGTAATCGCTAGCGCTGATACCAGCATTCCCCAGGTATTGGGAAACGGTGACGCGCCCGGTGGAGCAATCCGAAAGGCCAGGCAGAGCCCCCAGAAGGCCAACAGCGCGATGAACGCGTGTGCCCACAGCACCGAGAGCGCCGCCTCAATGACCACGGGCCAGTGGCGGCGGTTATTCCAGTGCGCCATGATGCCACGGTGGCGACGCAAGACCTGCACCAATCCAAGTGACCAGCGCCGCCGTTGCCGCCATAGCCCCTTCATGGTGGTAGGCACCGTCATCTCCACCAACGCACGAGGCTCGTATCGCACGTCATAGAACTTGCGCTGCAAACGCCAAGAAATATCGATATCTTCGGTGGCCATGGAGGGATCGAAGAGGCCGACGTCTCTCAAGGCGCTCATTCTAAAAGCGCTCACTACCCCCGATACGGTGAGGATTCTGCCCCATACCACCTGGGACCTGCGCAATAAGGAAATGATGGAAGTGAACTCCAGAGTTTGCAGGTCGCTCAAGAGCGTGCTCCGATTGGTGACCCGGGGATTTCCCGTTACCGCCCCCACGCGCGCAAGGCGTACGAAGTGGGCCACCAAGGGGCGCAGAGCATCGCTATGGAGCCGTGCGTCGGCATCGACGACGACGATAATCTCTCCATTGGCTGCCACC
>JAKASN010000044.1 GCA_021819025.1 Actinomycetes bacterium
CGCTCTGAGGTGTCGGGTGTGTAGCACTTCTGCTAGGGATCGCCACTGCGCAAGAGGGATTCCGGCAGGGTCTTGACTGAGTACCTGTACTGCAACGTGGTCGGCACCCGCCTCCAGGTGCTGGAATACCTTTGTGGCGGCGGTTTCGACATCTCCCCAACCGATCAGAGCATCGATCAGCCGATCACTTCCGCCATCAGTGAAGTCGCCTTCGTCGTATCCAAATCTGGCGAGGTTCTGGCGATAGTTCACAAGGTTCAGGTAGCTGTGCAAGTACCTGCGCGCGACTAGTCGGGCTTTAGCCTTGTCGGGCTCGATAATCACTGCGACCTCTGGGCAGAGCAGCGGTCCCGTGCCCAGGATCTCGCGAGCAAATTGGCTATGATCTGGCGGCACTAGATAGGGGTGGGCACCATCGGCTTTCTCCGCGGAGAGCTCGAGCATACGTGGACCGAGAGCGCCCAGCACCCGGAGCGTGTTTTCAAGCGCTGGCAGAGGAGCATCGAATGGCGCTTTGTCCATCTCGTCGAGGTATCTTCGCATCGCTTGCAGCGGCCGTTCGTATCGATGTCCCCTCGGGGTAACGAGAGGCTCGTGGCTAACTCCAATTCCCAGGAGAAAGCGTCCATCCCATGCTTCGGCGAGAGTATGCTGTCCAGCGGACATAGCATTAGCGTCGCGAACCCAGATATTGGCAATTCCGGTCGCTACGACGAGAGAACTACTTGCCGATAGGAGCAACGAGGCGTTAGCGAATGCTTCGCGCCGGATGGCCTCGCCGACCCAGAGGGCACCGTAACCTAGGTCTTCGATCTCAGCCACTGCGTCTCGTACCAATGTGGCTGGTGATCTGTCGAGTGCCGATGTCCACAGACCGATGCGACCGAGACGACTACGAGTTCCGCCCGGTACCGCTCCGCTCGAACTAGATCCCAGCAGCTGGACGTTCTGAATATGTCCTTGTTGTTGGTTGTCATGGTTTTTTCGATGATCAGTGATCATTGGCTCACCAGTTCGCGCAATACAAAGGGCAGGACCCCTCCATGGCGATAGTATTCGTATTCGGTCTGGGTGTCGAGTCGAATGACGACGGGAATCTCTCTGCCATCCGCGAGTACTTTAATTCCCATGCCGGAACCAGCGAATAGGTCTCTTAGCCCAATGATATCGAAGGACTCCTCACCGCTAAGTCCCAGGGTGACAGCAGAGTTTCCAGGCGCGAACTGAAGTGGCAGTACCCCCATTCCGACCAGGTTGGAGCGATGTATCCGCTCATAACTCTCTGCTATCACCGCACGCACCCCTAAGAGCATCGTCCCTTTAGCTGCCCAATCTCGCGACGAGCCAGAGCCATATTCTTTCCCTGCCAAAATAATAAGTGGCACCTTTTCTGCTTTGTAGCGCATCGCGGCGTCGAAGATTGAGAGCTGTTCGGAGCCCGGGAGATATCTGGTTATCCCACCTTCGACCCCAGGAACTAGGGCATTCTTGAGTCTGATATTTGCAAAGGTCCCGCGCACCATCACCTCGTGGTTGCCCCTTCGTGCGCCGAAGGAGTTGAAGTCCTTAGGCTCGACGCCGTGGTCGACTAGATACTTCCCCGCGACTCCCAGTGCAGAGATCTGTCCGGCGGGCGAGATGTGGTCGGTGGTGACGCTGTCACCGAGCACCGCCAGGGCGCGTGCGCCACCGATGTCGGAGACCTCGCCGATTTCGCTTCTAACGCCGTTTAGGAACGGGGCACGCCGAATGTAGACGGAATCTTGCTTCCAAGGGAATCTGATACCCGCTCCGACGTCGAGGGCCGCCCACTCGGCGTTACCCTCGTAGAGCTTGGCGTAGGAGCTGGTGAACTCGTTTCGGTCCAGGACCTCAGACACTAGCCGATCGATGTCTTGACTGGTCGGCCAAAGATCGCTGAGTAAGACCGGCTCGCCGGACTCCCTGAAGCCGAGCGGGTCTCTGCTTAGGTCGATGTCCATCGTACCAGCGAGGGCATAGGCGACGACAAGTGGGGGCGAACACAAGTAGTTCATCCGGACATCTGGGTGGATGCGGCCTTCAAAGTTGCGATTGCCCGAGAGAATTGCACACCCTGCCAACCTTCCCTCTCGTACCGCTTCGGCCACACCCGGCAGGAGCGGTCCCGAATTACCGATACAGGTGGTGCAGCCGTATCCCACGAGGTCGAAACCGAGTTCAGCGAGCGGTTCGCTAAGGCCAGCTCGGTCGAGGTAGTCGGTCACAACTCGCGATCCAGGTGCGAGGGAGGTCTTGACCCATGGCTTGGAGCGCAGACCGAGTTCGACTGCCTTCTTCGCTAAGAGGCCAGCTGCAACCATCACTTGTGGATTGGATGTGTTGGTACAGCTGGTGATTGCGGCGATAACGATATGGCCATCGTCGATGAAGACTTCTTCGCCGGCAACCACGGTTCGAGTTGGCCGCTCCACTCGGTTGGACTCTGCGAGGTCCGATTCGGCTTGTCGCGGCATCGAGTCTAAAGGAATCGGTTCTCGAGCTTCACCCAGCCCGGCCATCGCCGAAGGCGGGTCACTTGCGGGAAACGACTCAGCCGATACCTCGTCGAAAGGATCGACCGCCACAAGCGGCTCCCGTATCTCAGTTTTTGAGAGCTTCGGAACGCTCTTTGGCTCCAAGTGTGCGAGTGATGCGCGAAACGCCCTGCGTGACTTCGAAAGTGCGATCCTGTCCTGAGGGCGAGATGGTCCCGCGATGCTCGGTTCCACTGAAGATAGGTCGAGGGTGACCAACTGAGAATAGCGCGCGATCTCTGCTTCTGGATCATGAAAAAGCCCTTGTTCTTTGGCGTAGCGTTCGACAAGTTCGATGTGTTCTTCGGATCTTCCGGTCAGGCGCAAATAGCCGAGGGTAGTCTCGTCGATCGGGCAGATCGCACAGGTTGCACCATATTCCGGGGACATATTTCCGAGTGTCGCACGATGTTCCACGCGTAAGTTCGCCAGACCAGGACCGGTGAATTCAACAAACTTTCCGACAACTCCATATTGTCTGAGCAGTTCGGCGATAGTTAGAACGAGGTCGGTCGCGGTTACCATCCGGGTTAGCTCACCGCTAAGTTCGACACCTACAACTGCTGGGATTGGGATCTGCTGAGGGTGGCCGAGCATCGCCGCCTCGGCTTCGATCCCACCTACCCCCCAGCCGAGAACGCCAAGTCCATTGACCATCGGGGTATGAGAATCCGTACCAACAAGGGTGTCCGGAAAAGCCTCGCCATCTTCGGTGGCGAATACCACCCGGGCTAGGTACTCGAGATTTATCTGATGGCAGATTCCAGTATCGGGTGGTACCACCGCGAAGTTCGTGAATGCTTTCTGCGCCCACCGAAGCAGGCGATAGCGCTCTTTGTTGCGCTGTAATTCGATCAAAGCGTTGAGGCTGAAGGCATCTGGGCTGCCAGAGTATTCCGCAATAACGGAATGATCGACTATCAGCTCAACCGGTACTCGTGGGTTGACCAACCTCGGGTCGCCTCCGAGTTCGCTTAGAGCATCACGCAGAACCGCAAGATCGACAATGGCTGGTATGCCGGTAAAGTCCTGCATGAGTACCCGCTCAGGAGTAAATGCGATCTCGCCCAACATCTGGTCGTGCCGCGGCCACCTTGCAAGAGTGCTGATGTCTTCAGCGGTAACCGCCACTCCATCCTCGTGGCGGAGAAGGTTCTCAAGGAGTATCTTGATCGAATAGGGCAACCGGTCAATGTCAGCTATTTCACTCAGCGCTGATAGTCGGCGAATGCGGTAGTGCCGCTCGCCAGACCTGAGAACCGACTGCGAGGAAAAACTGTCTAAAGCCAAGGTCGCCTCCTATGCCAAATCGAATAATGTTTTGCTCCCGCGGCCCGGCACAGAGCCGAGCTCCGCTCGTTGGAGTCCCATCGCGACTAGTTGGCGTTCTTGGACACCGCAATGGCTTCCGCGGTGCCTTCTCTGATCCTATGGGCAGCGGCAACCATGTTCCTGAGGGCTGCAGAAACCTCTTCGTAGCTTCGAGTCTTGAGTCCACAGTCGGGATTGACCCACAGGCGATCCGACCCGAGGGTGCCCAGACCCCTTCTGAGGAGCACCTCGATCTCCTCAGTACCGGGTACCGTCGGCGAGTGCACGTCATAGACACCGGGCCCTAGCGCTCCGCGATACTTGGCGTGCTCGAGGTCGTCCACCAAGGACATCACCGCCCGTGCTGCTTCTAGAGAGACGACATCAACGTCTAGTTGCTCGAGGACGTCGACGATGTCGCCTAACTGCGCATAGCACATATGGGTGTGGAGTTGAGTGGACGGCTCCGCCGCTGATGATACGAGCCGGAAACATCGTGTCGCCCACTCGAGGTAGTCGGTCCTATCGGCACCGCGAAGCGGCATACCTTCACGCAAGCCTGGCTCGTCGATCTGGATGATCGCGGTCCCTATCGATTGCAGGTCAATAATTTCATCGCGCATTGCCAGCGCAATCTGCCTCGCTGAGTCTGCCTCTGGCTGATCATCTCTGACGAACGACCACCGCAGAATAGTTACTGGACCAGTGAGCATTCCCTTTACGGGCTTGGTTGTCAGCGACTGGGCATATTTCAGCCACTCGAGAGTCATCGCTGAGTTGCGCGCAACGTCGCCGTAGAGGATGGGCGGCCGTACATAACGCGACCCGTAAGACTGAACCCAGCCGTCCTTGGTCAATGCAAAACCCGCCAGCTGCTCAGCGAAGTATCTCACCATGTCATCACGTTCGGCTTCTCCATGTACCAGCACGTCGAGCCCTATCTCTTCTTGAGATGAGACCGCCAAAGCGATCTCGTCCCTCAGAACTCGCCGGTATCCAGACTCATCAAGCTTTCCAGCTCGCCACGCAGCTCGGGACGTTCGCAGTTCAGGGCGCTGAGGGAAGGACCCGATCGTAGTAGTGGGAAGGGCCGGAAGCTGAAGTCTGGCTTGCTGGGCAACCTTTCTCTTTTCATAGCCAACTGATCGACGATGGTCCATGCCCGCGAGCGCTGAGAGTCGCTCTCGGACTTCGCCATTGACGACCCTCTCCGAGTTGCGGCGCGACTCCAGAATTGACCGATTGGTTTCGACCTCATCTGCTATTGCATCTCGTCCCTTGCCAAGCCCGAGAGCCAAGACGGCGAGTTCCTCAAGCTTCTCGTCACCAAAGGCCAACCAGCGACGGATCTCAGGGTCAAGGGCGTTCTCAGTAGTGAGGGCTTGGGGCACGTGCATCAGCGAGCATGAAGTGGATACAACAACTTCGCTGGCCAGTTCCGTTAATTCCTCAAGTTGACTTAGGGACTTATCGAGATCGTTTTTCCAGACATTGCGCCCATCGACTACTCCCGCGAAGAGAACCTTGTCCTTAGACCCGCCGACTTCTCGAAGCATCTCGACGTTCTCGCCGCCGCGGCGAAGATCGAGCCCCAGGCCCTCAATCGGCAGATCGACTAATACTGGCATCGCGGATCCAACATGACCAAAGTAGGTCGACAGAGCAATTTTCGGCCGAGCGCCAGACTCTGCTAACCGACGGTAGCTATGCTCCAGTGCCGCCAACTCGTCAGGAGTTCGATCTTCTACTAGGGATGGCTCATCAAATCGAACCCAGTCAATGTCTTTACGGGCAAGCTGTGAGAGTACTTCGAGGTAGATGTCAATCAGCGGATCGAGGAGATCTAAGGGCCTAAGGACCCCTTGCCTAGTAGAGCTCCTCAAGAGGAATGTGACCGGTCCCAGCAGGACTGGAGTTGTGGAGAGTTCTGCTTTGTTGGCCTCAATCAGTTCACCGATGAGCTTGGTGGTGTTCGGGACGAATTCTAGGTCCGGCTCCAGTTCCGCTACGAGGTGGTGGTAGTTGGTGTCGAACCACTTAGTGAGTTCCAGTGGCGGAAGCGCTTGGTCGCCGATAGCAAATCCACGTGCCATTGCGAAGTACTGGTCCAGCGCGGTCTCAAAGTTTTGGCCCTGGAACCGCCTCGGTACCGCCCCGACAAGGGTAATTGCATCAAGTACATGGTCATACAAGGAGAAATCGTTTGACGGCAGAAAGTCGATGCCGGTATCGACGAGTTTCTGCCAATTCAGTAAACGTATTGAAGCTGCAACTGATTCAAGATCGTCGGCCGAGGTGCTTCCCCGCCAATAACTTTCAAGTGCTCCTTTGAGCATGCGGTTAGGACCAATTCGTGCCATGCCATGGACCGCAGTCCTTACCCCACCTCGACCCATAGACGGACTTTGGCGGGTCGGCCTGTGTGATGCTGATGCCAACCCAACCACCTCGGTGGGATCTGTTGTGTACCTTGTAGTCGCCATCTAATTACTCCGGTTGGTTAAGTAAGTGTTCTAATCAAGCGTCGGACCTGAAGTATTGGAGCTACGTCGAACGGCGTGGGGCTGGCAGCTGTTCGCCATGCTCCTTCACCGGTGCCAGTTCCCGCGTCCAAGTTTTTTCTGTTCGCAGTCAAGGAATCTCCTGATTTGTGCACCTGGGGTACCTCAGAAATTAGCTCTTCGACGATTAATACTAGTCAATGCTAGAAAAAAGCCGCAGCATCATGCCGACGGCCACGAAGTCACAAGATCTTCGACGGAATTCGCGGGGCCAAGTCATCGCAGCGGTCGCTACATTTGCCTTGACGCCGCCAGTTCATTAACGACTGAGCCTCGGAAAAGGTCACTAAAGCGCTTGACATTCTGCATTTTGGGTACCACTGTGGGAATTGAGCACCGGCTGGCGGGTCTTTCCCTCTATCCCGGTCGGCGGTAAGTTATCAATACGAGATCTGGACCACTCAGCCACGGATAGGTGCAGACGGGCATTACTTGCCAGCGGGATGGATGTAGCTGCCGACTGGAGAACGGAGTGCTATTGCAAAGCGGTTCCACCCGTTGATAGCCACGACGGCAAGGGTTAGGGCGACGATCTCTTCGGAATTGAAATGTACGCTGAGACCTTGGTAGAGATCGTCAGTTACATCAGACTGCGACAGCAATGTGAGCGCGTCGCACCAAGCGAGTGCAGCACGCTCGCGCCCAGAATAAAATGGCGCCTCTTTCCAGACACTTACGAGGTAGAGCTTCTGGCGGGAGACTTGCAGCGCTTCGGCAACCTTGGTATGCATGTCGATGCAGTACCCGCAAGCGTTGAGTTGTGAAGCTCGGAGCCTGATCAGCTCCAGTAACTCTGGTTCCAGAGGACTCGAGTTAACTGCGCGTTCTAGGCCGACCATCGCGTCTCTTGCCGGTGTAAAGGTAGTTCGATAGTCAATTCGCATGACACCCTCCGATGGATTTTGGGTTGCTCTCCTTGGATCTTTCAAGTTGAGATGAATAGGGGCGCGTTCGAAGTCAAGTGGAACTCGCTTTGCGGTACCCTCATCCTGCTAGGGCATCCTCACCGTAAGCGTAAGCGGTTCTCCGAGCCAACCTCCCAACAACGTGTCCAAGATCAGGTTCTTGGCTTTTCAAGGGCCGACAACAGCACGGCGCGCGCGTTTAGACTGTCTAGGCGTAGCAAGGATGAGTTGACGAGGTTTAGCAAGGATGACAACAGAACCGGAATTTAGCGGTATCTCACACTTGGACCTTTCAGTAGCGGACGTTGAGGCGAGTGCTGCATGGTATGAACAGGTTCTTGGGCTTCGGCGGGTGCGACGAGTGGAATTCCCGGAACGCATAATGATCGTTCTTGTCCACTCTGGAACCGGACTCGTAATCGGGCTCAACGAGCATCAGGGGCATCCTGGCGAACTCTTTGATGAGCGCCGCTCGGGGCTTGATCACGTCGGATTCACCGTAGAGAGTCGCGATGAACTTGAAGTCTGGCAGGGGCGGCTCGCAGCTCTTGCTGTGGTGCACTCGCCGGTGACCGATGCTGAGCGCGGCGCAGCGCTTGTTTTTCGTGATCCGGACAATATTCAGCTCGAGTTCTGGTGGTCCAAACCCCGGACTCAATAGGTTCAAATGGGGACCTTGAAGAGGTTTCTCGGGTTATGGTGCGGACTTAGGCCATCCAAAGCTGGCATCTACGCATCGATCGGGAAGATCGACACCGAAAGGCTTGACGAAATGGTGGTAGTGGATCAGACTATCCCATTGAAAGGCGTATCGGATGGTACTCGGAATCACCCATACCGAGCTACGTTGTGCAGCCGCTGATTTCAATCCGATTTTCTTGGTGTTGACGAGATGCTAATTATTCTGGGTTTCTCACGCAGGATTGTTTCGGTTCGCTAGGAGTGCATCGAAGAATTCGGCTCAGGATATCTTTGATGTAAACCTCTCCTCACCACAAGCCATATGAGGCCTGGGTATTGGCCCAAGGCCCAAAATGACAACGTCGAAAGCCAGCATCTTGAATTGTTCGATGCGCTCCTTGAGGTCGGTCGAGGGTATGTTTTGGTCCCTCATTTCTGAGCCTCTCTCGTGTCGTCCTGTTCAACATGTATGCACCGGAAACGGATCTGCTAAGCAGTCCTAACCAGCAAGACCCTTGAAGCCAATACTCCGTCGTGCCGCCTGCCCGTATCTCTCGGTGGCTGCTTGTTCCAGGTGGGCCAAGGTGACTCTCGACTCCCCGAAGCGGCTGGCTCGGGACAAGGCGCGCCGAAGCATCTGGTTCTGCTCTCTCGGAGTTCTTTCCATGAGTTCGCCGAGCAGTTCCTCATCAAATTCGATACCATGGTACTCGCCAGCCAGTTCTTCACAGATCCCCTTGAGTATGCTCAGCCGCTCCGCCTGGCTGTGGGAGCGAATCTCGAAGATCTCAAAGCGGCTCCTGATGGTATCTGGGATCTTGTCGAGGTAGTTGGCGGTGGCGATCCAAATCACGTGGCTGGCATCTATCCTCAAGTTGCAACTGGCGTCTTCGAACACCTTGGCGGATTCCGGTTCCAAAAGGTTGTGCAGAGGACCAAGCGGATCACCATGAGC
>JAKASN010000045.1 GCA_021819025.1 Actinomycetes bacterium
ATAACGGAGCCAAAAGCGCCAATGTTTAATACCCCATGGCTAGCAGCAAGCCGCAGCATAGCCTCTCGATGAAACTGGAGCAACGCAAGGCTGGACGCTTACGGTGTTTCCCGAGGCGTCACGCAGTTCGCTTGTTTGACCATAGTGGTGATACTACCCCTATGCACTGGCCAGTCTCCTTCGGTTTGGCTCGTGGCAGGTCGCAGCGGTGTTCGTGGTGCATATATATCGGCAACGGAGAAAATTCACAGAGACGCTGTGATCTCCAAAGGAGGTGGTGTCATGAGCGAACCCACAGTCTTGGCCGATATCGCGATCTACGACTGCCCGGAGGACGACCTCGATGCAGTGGCGCACATGCCGGTAGAGACCGGCTTCTCCATCACCTCTGTTGGGGAAGATGGAGTTGCGAAGGCGGATGAGCGCCTGGTGCTGGGTCGCCGGTACTACTGCGACGAGTTCCGTTCGGGCGATGAGATCTTCGAGCGCCTCGCTCGTCGCGGCGTAGTGGGGCTGTTTTGGAACAGTGCCGATTACCTCTGGTCCCCCACCCTGGTCTACATCGCGCGGGGCGAGTGGCGCAAACTGCCATCGGAGATGCTCAAGCCGGTGCCCCTGGTTCCCGCGTCATTGGTCGAAGCTGTCCTCGATGACGGATCGCTGGAGGCCTTTACGCGGCTGGATGAGGCGATGGGCGGGGATGTGCGCCGCATCGTAGAGATGGCGGCGGTTGCCTGTGGCGACAAAGAGGTCGCGGCGTTTGTGCGTGGGGTCGGGCTGAGCGACGATATCGCGGCGGCTCCGAGAAGCGGCCTGCGGGTGCGCTTCTGACAATTCCAGCTGGCGGGCTTCTCGCCAGTAGCATGGCGATAGCGGTGTTTCAGGTGTTGTTTCACGGTTGCTAGAGAACGGACAAAGCAATGAAGGTCGAAATCAAAGACAACAAGCTCTACATCGAGATCGATCGCCAAGAGCCTACGCCGTCGACGTCCGGCAAAACCTTGGTGGTGGCCAGCACGCGCGGCAACACTGTCACCAGCGCCATGATCGACGGCAAACCCGTTACTATCGGGTTGAACGCTTACATCAAGCGTTGACATTTTTTCGCTTCACCCGGAAGTAGGCTCGACCACGGGCCGCTCAATCGCTCAGTCGCCGGGGCCGGGCTAGAGATGAAAATCCAGCTCGCGGCTCGTGACACAACCTAATCTCGATGGTGCCGCAATCATCGACGTTTTGAATCCCCACAGAGTCGAATACGCGACGATCGAAGCACACTTGCCGCAAAACTTCACAACCCTTGAGAGTTCGCATCCCACAACGGTCGGCAGCGGGCATGCGCCTCCTGCTCCCGCCCTGCGGCCAGCGCTATCCACGACTTTGTGATCTTACGGAGTCCCGGCACTCGGCGTATTACAACCCAACTTCACGCTTTGATACACGAAAGACCCTGAAGCCGATCCGGGGGAGCTAACCGTGGCCCATCCTAACTTTGGCCGTAGTAAGGAGACACGAAAATGAAGTCGCAGCTCGCCGGAACAGAAAATGCGGTGATGTCGACTGTTGCCGTCTCCCCACCTGCTTGCAAAGCAACTGCAGTATAAGAGGGGGGCGCATGACTCACACCGGCTGCGCACTCCGACGGTACGCGAAAACGCAAGTATCCGGTGTTGCCATGCCCGAGCACAACCGGGCCTGCTCTGAGCGGGAGCGAACTTGTAACGGGGTCGGCCGGGACTGCAACTACCCGCCCGTTCGACATCGTGGCGGTCGCCGCGGGTCTCCCGATCAGGGAGCACGACCGACTTGACGCGTCGCGCACGGTGAGAAGAACACCGACATCTTGGGTATCACCCGGTCGGCCAACGGCGCGGAATACCAGCTGGCGCATCGTGCATGGCACAGGCGCCTGGCTAGTTGTCAAATGACCCGACTTGGTTGATGTTGTCGTCGAGCTTCCAGCAGCGCCCGAAGGCGTCAGGTCCGAAGATGATCCGCACGACCCCAGGCTGATGAGCACGACCAGCGCTGCCGAGCCTCCCACTGAAAGTCTGTACGTGCGGGACGCGTGCATGCGTCAGCGGCTGAAGGAGAGAGTGCCGATGTTGAAGTACCACGGTGCTGTGGAGCCGCTCAAACTCAACGTCAGCACGTTAGCGGCCGCTCGCAGAATTGTAAACTGGCCGACGGGCGGATTCGCTGGTTGGATGATTCCCTTCACCGTCTCGGGGCCGGGTGAACTCGGATTCGTCGATGCAACCCAATAGACGAACACGCCCGCCGTCGTCGAACTCGCCGCGCCAAGCTTCGGTGTAACCGGGACGCCGCCCGCTTGTATTACTTCCCAGGTGCCATTAAGCGGACCGTTCCATAAGTTTGTGCCTAGGAGCTCACTGGAATTTAATGGCCCACCCCCACGGAGTCCTAGGATGCCGGGTGTGTATTCGGCCTGCGTAGGCACCACCTTAGGCGGTACCAGGGGCCGGAACGAAGCTTGTTGCCGGAGTTGGTCCGCCGCGCTGAAGCGCGCGGCCTTTGCCGGAGGATACCCGGACGGAACGGGTCGTGGGGCCGATGCCGCTGGAGCCCCGCGAGCCGACACCATGGCGACGCCAGCCCATGTCAGCCCGAGAGATGCCGCGACTGCCACGAATGCGGCGATCATCCAACTTGAAACGGGACGGCGTGGCAATCGGATTTGTCTCTCTGATCCCCGGTCTCGACGATCGATAGTCATTTTTTACTTCCTCCTATCGAAAGAATTCATTGGGAAGTCGCCAGCGATTCGCCGGTCATTATTTTGTGACAATCTGGGTGAGGAACGGCATCGGCCCTACGCCTGCGCCATCAACATTCAGCGAATACACGAGATCGTTATAGGACTGCGCCGGGGAGAGGCAATAGTTTTGGCTCAGAGGCCCTTCAAAAAAGATCGCGCCGAAACCGTAATGTGCACCAAAATCAGAAATGTTCGCCCACTGCACGGGCTCGTTGGCAAGACCGTAGCAGCCATCATAATATATCTCCGGATTGGCGATGTTGGGCGACCAGCCCCACGCGGCTTCGTAGTCGCTTGACAAGTACCAATCACCGGAGCACACGCGATTCGTATCTTGGTAATACGACTGTGGACAACCGTCGGCAGAACCGAAGTCACTGATCAGACCGCCGAATCGGCTGGCAAATCCGGGTCCAGAGGAGTCGCCGAATTCCCATCCATAAAGGTGCGCAAACGGACCATAGCCAGCTTCAGCGTCAATCGCGCCATACACGATCACATTGGCGTATCCGGAGTTGCTGACATTGCTCGCCACGCTTTGCACCAGCGAGCCCCAGTCCGCGCCCAAAGCGCCATCCGTGACGCTGCCGTCGTTATTCGTCCCCACATTGAACGTAAGGTAATGTGATGAACCGCAAATCTGGTAGCCATACGCAAAATTTTCCGCATATGCCTCGATCGTCGAGTTAGACCAATAAATAGTCGTACTCGGCACGTAAGTACCTGAGCCGGTGTAGTACTGAGCTCCAAAGTCGAGAGTAACGAAACTATTAGCGTTGACACTCTTGTCGTAGTTCGCCTGATTGCAGCCTAACTGCTGTGCGGTGCTGTTTGTATCCCAGGAGGCAACATAGAAACTCCAATTATTCGGTGGATTGCTTGCCCATGCAGCAGGCGCATGAAGCCCCACCGCAGCTACCAGAATACTCAGCAGAGCGGCTAGGTTTCCGAGCAGACGCCAATAACGCCTCGTGTATTGCATGCCGCCTCCTTTGCCAACGCTGTGGCTCAAGTCGAGGTCAACCCCACGAGATTGTAACGCCACAATTGCGATGAAAACAATGCAATATTGAACTGCGAATTATCATATCGCTAGAGGGGAATTGATTCAAGTAATATTGTATGCTCTCGTGTTCTAGCCCCTCCAACTAATTGTCTCGGAATTTCTCACCTGGGACGTCTTGGTCGGACGGAATCCGCAATCGCGGATTTCTGAACCGGGGTCGATTTGATGCCGCTTCCTTGTTGGTGAATAATCATACTTATACATGTACGATCAGGTTCAATCGGTTTCCGATTCCAGCGCCAAGTCGCAACGTGTCTTTGTCGAAGGACCCGATACGGAGCGCGATCAAATCGCGGTCGGCACGACGGGACCGATCGAACCGAATTCCGACAATCCATGATATGCCCCGTAATATAAGGCTGTTGATGCGCTGCAGCAGAGGGCCCCTTCGGGGCCCCCCACATTGATCGCCGAATATTTTCTCACCTTGCTGCCGAGTTCAGACGCCAACTTCAAACAAATACAGGTGCCCGAGAGCGAGTGCACTGCATTTCACGCCAGCATTTCTTTTCGAGAAGCTGGCACGGCAAGAGACATATGAACTTGCCGATTTTTGCATGCACCGTTCATTTCAAGTTGCTTTTTGGGGATGAATCTGGATCTACACGTAGAAAGCTATGACGATCCACTGGCAAAGAGCCGCAGCGATGACAAACGCGTGAAATATTTCGTGGTAGCCGAATATCTCCGGGTTAGGGTCGGGTCGGCGCAAGGCGTAGACCACCGCGCCAATGGTGTAGAGAACTCCGCCTGTTACCAGAAAAGCCAAGGCTCCGATGCCAGATGACTGGGTCAGCTCGGGCAACACCGATACGGCGGCCCAGCCCAAGGCAATGTAGACCACGGCAGTAAGCCACTTTGGCGCTTTTATCCAGGCCAATTGGAGAATGACGCCAGCTCCCGCTCCGAGCCAGGCGAGCCACAGGATGACTGTTTGCGTCGTGCCGTGCAAAGCCAAGAGAGCGATCGGGGTATAGGTCCCAGCCACCGCGGCAAAGATCGTCGAGTGATCTAAGCGGCGCATGCGCAGACGGCCCCGGGGCGACCAGTTATGGCGATGAAACGCAGCACTTACCCCGAACATCGCTGAGAGACAGACCGAATAGATGCTCACCGCCCATCGGGCTCTATCTCCGGCAGCGCTGGCAATCAGCCATGCACCCATTGCCAGGGATACCCAGAAAGCTATCTGATGGGAAACTCCCCGGTACTTGGGTTTTGTTGGAGCGCTGAGTTCTAAAGACAAGACGCGGATCCTTTCGAACGGCTTACGTAGGCTACATCAATCGGGCATCGCTTGTCACTTCCCGAGAATGTGGCGTTTGCGGTCTGGCTCCTGGATGCGACAAGAAATGCCGGAAAACAAATCTCGCCGGAGTTACCAGGGCTGTTCACAGTGCAAGGCCATTGTCTTCCACGGTTTCTGGACCACCGCGAAGTTCGCGCGTTTTGGCCACACTGCCGATCCTACCCATACCCGCTTGCCGGACTGGTTCGATTTAGCGGGCAGCAGGGATGAGGTGCGCTCGGGGTGCATATATCTCGGCCAGGAACCCGGACGGTCTGGTTTTGGCGGTGGCGAAAGAGGCGTTATGTACAGCGCGAAACTCATCCAACAGCTCTACGGACCGCGCCTGTTCAGCGCGGCGGTCGTGGAGACTCCCGATGGCCTGAGGATCGTTTGCACCGTCGAGATGTACATGTCCGGTGAGCGGCATCCGGTGCTGCTGTATCGATCTGCGATACGCCTGATGGATCCAGAGTTCGACGGCTCGGCTGAACGCGCCGAGAAGATGGCCGCATACCTCAACCGGGTCTCGCGCTATCCGGTCTTTGCCGAGATGGTCAAGCACGGACGCGGCGTAACCGTTTGAGCATGAGCACGGAGATTTGAAATGAACCGCCGCGAAAATCGAGCGTTGAGAAAAATCGCGCGGCGGTTGAGACGAAGCACCGGGTCGCTCAGCTATCGCGCGTACCTGATATCGGTGCAGGAGAGGCGCGACAGATGCCTCTCGTGTCGCGATGAGCGCGGCTTGGCCGCACTGGGCACAGAGTACAAAGGCGCACTCGAAGCGATGGAGGCGGCGAGAAAGATCCTCGCGGGTGCGAAAAAGCGGGAAGCAAAAGCCAGAGGAGAGCGCGAGCCTGTCAAGTTCCTCGCGGTCGGCGGCATCAAATACAACCCGAGGACCGGGAGGCTGAAGCAAAAGAGACCGAGATACCGCCCGCTTCCTCCAAGGCATTCTTATGCGTGAGGTCTTTCGCCAGCCTGTCGACGATGCGGTTGGGGTGCATACATGTCATCCAGCAAGCCATTTGCGGCAGAGGGCCGCGAGGACGTAATTAGGAGCATCGCATGTCGATTACCAGCGAACTGAAGAATCCCCACAGCGCGGCTTCTCTCTGGCTCGATGCCAACTTCGATCTCGATACGGTGGCCGGTGGTCTCGGCGCACAGGTCGTTGGGTCGATACCATCCGCCCAGGGGGAAATCTCAAGGACTATCCGTGGTCGGTCGTGGGGAGCGCGGTGGAGTTCCGGCTGCGCCAGGCGTGCGGCGTGCAATACTACCGCACTACTGCGGCGTTAGGGAACTTGGGGCGGATGAGCAATGGCATCTTCCACGATGCGCTGGCGATGCTCTGGGACGACCACCGGGCTGAGGAGGCCACCTCGGAGAAAAACGCCTGGGTGCTCTATTTCGCAGGGGTGTGCGAGGGGATCTACCGCAGCGGGCGAGGCGGGGAGCTGGCGCGCTATCGCGAGGCATTCAGCGCGATGGAGAGATCGTCCGACTGGGCGCGCTTTGGGATACAGATGGATCAGCTGCGCCAGGGAATCCTCGAGTCCGTCAATCCGGGCCGCCACCCGTGTGTTGGGCAGTTTAGCGAGATGATGGCGGTGCCTGAGGCGGTACTCGATGACATTGCGCGTGCATCGGATGCGGCAATTGCGAGCGCGAACTTCGGGGCGATCCGACAAAGTGCGGCATTTACCGATTCTCCCGTCTTCGCCGGAGGAGCCTGGGTGGGCGGGGCGGATGGGGACTTCATGGTCGGCCACACTCTTTTCGACGTCAAGACCACCATCCACCCCGAGAGGCTTTGGCGCGATGCCATCCGGCAGCTGGTTTCCTATGTCGCACTTGATGCCGATGACAGCCATGGGATCGAGGAAGTGGCGATCCTTCTCCCCCGCCAGCATGGCGCGGTGGCCAGGGTTGGCCTTGATGAGATCCTGGCGCACAGCAGCTTTGGGAGCCAGGTTGAGATGCAGGCGTCAGCGCGCATAGTACTGGATCCGGCTGCGCGGTGGAGGCTGACGTGACGGAGGGGGACTCCGGGGCGGAGGAACGGCGGGAGGAGATGGCCCGGTTTTTCTACGGCGGTGGTGATCTACCCAGCGTGCACATATAGAAGGTGCGCACTGCGGCCAGAAAACCTGCGAAACCCAAGATAGAAACGCCCCGGTGCATACCTTTCTAGACCAAGGAGGCCTGGAATGGCAGTCGAGATAACAGGCATACAGAACGGCGCCGAGGGCGGCGCGTCCATTTCCGGGTGGGTCGACTTTTCCATCTCGGTGAATGGCGCTCTCCTCGCGAAGCTTTTTTGGCAGATGGAGGGAAAGCAGCAGGCGCGGTTCTTCGATGCTCTTGGCGAGATCCAGGGGCGCGAGGGCCTAGCGTTCGAGGCGCAGATGGCCTGGATGCAGCGGGACTTGAGCGAAGGAGGGCGGCGTGTTCACCGGGCGCTCGGGGAGGGAACGGGGACATGAGCGGCAAATCGAAAATCGAGTGGACCGATGATACGTGGAATCCACTGGCGGGATGCAAGGCGGTATCGCCCGGTTGCGACAACTGCTACGCGGCCAGAGAAGCCTCAGGGAGGCTATCTGGACTGCCTCTCTGTAGCGGCATTGCCAGTGGCGGCGTGTTCACCGGGGAGGTTCGGCTGGTGCGCGAGAGGCTTTCCCAGCCCTTGAGGTGGCAGCGGCCACGGCGTGTCTTTGTCAATTCCATGAGCGATCTCTTCCATGCGTCTGTTCCCGACAGTTTTATCCGCGAAGTGTTCGCGGTGATGGCCGAGGCGGACCGGCACGTATTCCAGGTCCTGACCAAGCGGCCCCAGAGGATGAAGACATGGTGCGAGGCCAATTATCCAGAGGTGCTTGCGAACGTGTGGCTCGGCACCTCGATTGAGAGCGACCGATACGCCTTCCGCGCCGATCATCTCCGGGCGATGCCGGGGGCAGTGCGGTTTTTGTCCTGCGAGCCGCTGCTTGGGCAGTTGCCGAGTCTTGACCTCGCCGGGATCGATTGGGTGATTGCCGGAGGCGAGTCCGGGCCCAATGCCAGGCCGATGCACCCGGACTGGGTGCGGGACCTTCGAGACCGGTGCCTTGCTAACGGCGTGGCGTTCCTCTTCAAGCAGTGGGGAGAGTGGGCGCCTGGGAAGTCGAGCACATCGGGCTCCGCACTTCAGGGAAATCTTCGCTCCGCGACATCTTCCGTTTTCCTGGATCGCGACGGGATACCCCAGAGTACAAACGAACTCTCAAACTTATCGATTCCTGAGGATTGGGCTGAGATGGCGTGTGCCGGCAAGAAGTTCGCTGGGAGAGAATTGGACGGGATGGTGTGGGATCAGTATCCCCCTTGCTGACCGCTGGCCGCATCAGATTGGGCGTTCGCCGAAGTCGGCACTGCGGATGGAAAGGAGTAGCGCGATGGCTTACGCGAATTGGGGCTCCACCGCGTTCCGAAATGGGGTGCGTCTGCTCGGCCACGAGGACATGGTGCGGTGGGCCCGTGCGACGACACTTCGCATTTTCATGCCGTTCAACAGCCTGGCGAGTGAGGCTCTGCGGGTACATGACTCACGGATTGCTCTTTGTCGACGGGGCTGAGACAGCGATGCCGAATCCCGGACATTGAGCGGCGGGATGGTGCTGGAGTTCGCGCTGGACGGGCGGGAGCCGAGGGTCTATGAGGGGGGGGTCGGAGTTGCCGACCTCTGGCTCAAAGAGCCGGACGGAACACAGTGGAGCGCCACCTGCGGTTTCGAGTACGGGGCGAGTGACACGGGCGAGGGTTTTGCACCAGCGGAAGTTTTTCAGA
>JAKASN010000046.1 GCA_021819025.1 Actinomycetes bacterium
GCAAGTTGCGATTGATAGTGGGCCTCATCATCATTGTGGTTGGTTTGGCCGTCGCGGGCCGGAGGATGTTATTTCTTTACAGCCTGGTTCGCTCGGGACAAAAAGCTCCGCATCGCACCGAGGGGGCAATGGCGCGCGTTACCGCCGAACTTACCGAAGTTCTCGGACAGCGAAAGTTACTTAAAAAAACCGTCCCTGGCGTTGCACACTTCTTTACCTTCTGGGGATTCACGATCCTCATCGCCACCATCGTTGAGGCCTTTGGTGCCCTCTTCCAGGACAACTTCGCCATCCCATTGATCGGCCATGATTCTTGGCTCGGCTTTCTCGAGGACTTCTTTTCCGTTGCGGTGCTTCTGGCGCTTGCTGTTTTTACGGTGATTCGAATTCAGAACTCCCCAGCACGAAAGGAGCGTTCCTCTCGCTTTTACGGCTCGCACACCCGAGCCGCTTGGATAACTCTTGGCGGTATCGCATTGGTGGTGATCACGCTGCTGCTCTACCGTGGGGCACAGGTCAACACCGGCAACTTCCCCTATGGCGGCGCGGCATTTGCCAGCCACGCAGTGGGAAGTCTGCTTAGCGGCTTCAGTGCCTCTACCAATGCCGATTTGGTGACGATCTTTCTTCTCGCGAATGTCGCTGTGATTATGGGGTTTTTGGTCTTTGTCACCTACTCCAAGCACCTACACATCTTTGCCGCGCCGCTGAACATTGCATTTTCGCGTCGTCCTAAGGCCTTAGGAGCGCTGTGGTCAACCCCGAACATGGATCCCGAGGAACTCACTGAGGACACGGTCTTTGGAGCCGGCAAGATCGAGGATTTCTCCTGGAAGCAGCTGCTCGACTTGGTAACTTGCACTGAGTGTGGCCGCTGCCAGGAGCAGTGCCCGGCGTGGAATACCCAGAAGCCCCTGTCTCCCAAGTTATTGATCATGGATCTCCGCGAGCACCTCTTTGAGTCGGCGCCACGACTGAACAAGGTTGCTCCGCGGGTTGCCGCTGCGTCTACCGCGACGATGGACGAGCCGGTAATGCTGGTGCCTAACGTCATCGATCCCGACGTGCTCTGGTCCTGCACAACTTGTGGCGCTTGCGTCGAGGCCTGCCCGGTGGATATCGAACACATCGACGCCATCGTTGATATGCGTCGCTACCAGGTATTGATGGAGTCAGAGTTCCCCACCGAGGCGGGCGGGATGCTCCGCAACATCGAAAATCAAGGCGACCCTTGGGGGCTTGGCACTTCACACCGCCTCGAGTGGACTGCAGGTCTTGACTTTGAGGTACCAGTCGTGGATGGGGAGATCCCCGCTGATATGGACTATCTCTTCTGGGTGGGATGTGCCGGCGCATTGGATGAGCGCGCCCGCAAAGTTACCCAGTCCCTGGCCCGTCTTCTGAATCGGTCTGGGGTCAAGTTCGCGGTACTCGGCCCACGAGAAACCTGCACCGGAGATCCGGCCCGCAGAATTGGCAACGAGTATCTCTATCAGACCCAGGCGATGCAGAACATTGAGACTCTCAATAGTTCCAAAGTGACCAAAGTGGTGGCTTCGTGCCCGCATTGCTTCAACACTCTTGCCAACGAATACCCCGCGCTGGGGGGCAATTATGAGGTGATTCACCATACCCAGCTGCTCAAAGAGCTCGTCTCGAAGAACTCTTTGGTACCCACTACACGCCAAGAGATGAAGGTTACCTACCACGATCCTTGCTACCTGGGTCGCCATAACGGCGTTTACGAGGAACCTCGCAATGTGCTGGATTCTGTCCCGGGCATCTCCTCGGTGGAAATGCATCGCCACAAGTCCAAGGCCTTCTGCTGCGGTGCAGGTGGCTCAAGGATGTGGCTGGAAGAGAAGATTGGCAAGCGCGTCAATGTGGAGCGTATGGACCAAGCGCTTGAAATGGACCCCGACGCCGTGTCTACTGCGTGTCCCTACTGCATGATCATGCTCGACGACGCCGTCAAGGCCAAGCAAGCCGATGGTGAGGCGAAAGAGAGCATCGAAGTACTCGACGTTGCACAGATTCTGGAGCGCTCGCTCGGAGAATAATGCCTCCCTACCGCAATGCGGATCAGCGAGGTGTCGCTGGGCGAAATCTCATGAGCATGCGATCGAATTGCCACCTCGGACGCGAGCGGTGCGAGGAGAGACCGGCGCTTCGGGTTTTAGGTCGCTGACCCGCGGCGGCGTTAGTGGATCTGGCGCCCTGGGATAGCATGAGTCGATGGGCTTAGCTCGGGATTCGAATCTCAACAGGTGACCCGCATTATTCGCACCGAGATAGTTCGAAGCATGCGCAACTGGCAATTCCGTTGCGATGCGATCTTTTTGTGAGGGCATCGAGGAGTCGCTACCACCCACGTCTCTTCTTGGAGTGGCTGAGCACGCCAAGGTACTCTGGCACTTAAAAATCGCCAGCGGTTTGGCGCAGTCGGCGCAAAATAGCGACGAGTTCGTTCAAGTCGTCACCTTGGAAGGGCGGATCAGAAAAAACTTGAGCATTGAGGGCATCAGTAGCAGTTGTTGCCAAGCGGGCTCCTGCCTCCGTAATGGCGACGATCGTTGTCCTGCGATCGGTGGGATGAACGGAGCGCTCCACGAGTCCCGCTGACTCGAGACGGTCGATGGCATTGGTCACGCTGGTTTGGTGGACCTGCAAGCGGGAGCCGATGATGCCCATCGGGAGCGATCCCCGGCGACTAAAAAAGAGCACCATGAGCGCCTCATAGCGCGCGAAGGTGAGCCCGAAGGGTCGAAGCGCGGTTTCAACCTCGGCCAAGGCGATTTGATGTGCGCGCATTAGCGAAGTAATCGCCAACATCCCGTTTGCGGCTTCACCCCAGCCGTGGCTTACCCATTGGCGTCCTGCCTCCTCGATGGGATCGTAGGGCAACTGCTGTCGGGCCTGGTGGAGCATAGGCACCATTATAAATCTGCAGCCAATATATTGACATCCATTAGTCGGACGTCCTAGTATATAGCTGTAGCTGTTTTACGTTGCCTCTCACCCCGTCCGACACTGTAGCGAATGTGCACTGCAGGGACCTTTGGCAATTGCGCTGTTGGCACAGCTATTGGTATTGGTGTTTGGGCCTTGAATTGGGGATGCCATGAGCGAATCAACTTTGTACCGAGCGGTCAATCCAATTCGGGTCGTAACCGCCTCTAGCCTCTTCGACGGCCATGATGCATCGATCAATATTATGCGTAGGATCCTGCAGGCCCAAGGAGCCGAAGTAGTGCATCTCGGGCACAACCGTTCGGTGCAAGAATTGGTTGATGCCGCCATCGAAGAGGACGTTCAGTGCGTAGCGGTCTCCTCGTACCAAGGCGGACACGTGGAGTATTTCGAGTACCTTGTTGATTTGCTACGAGCCAACGGCGCGGGACACGTACGGGTGGTAGGCGGCGGCGGCGGGGTCATCGTGGCTGAGGAGATTGACCGTCTCCGCAAGCACGGTGTGAGGATCTTCTCTCCCGAGGACGGCCAGCACATGGGCCTCGCTGGGATGATTAATTCGATTATTCGGGAGTGCGATTTTGATTTGACCGCGCTCGGCGCACCGGCGCTAGATGCGATACTTTCGGGAAATCGGTCAGCAGTTGCCCGAGCAATAACCTGTGCTGAGACCAACGCGCTCTCCCCGGAGCTGCTAGAACAGATTCGTGCCGCGGCGGCTGCTTCAACGATCCCGGTGCTCGGAATTACCGGGACGGGGGGCTCGGGAAAGTCATCTCTTACCGACGAACTGCTGCGGCGCTTCCGGCTAGACCAGTCGGACAAGTTGCGGATCGCAGTGATTGCGATCGATCCGACTCGGCGCCGCGCTGGTGGGGCACTTCTCGGTGATCGAATTCGCATGAATTCTCTCGACGGAGACAGGATATTTTTCAGGTCCCTTGCAACGCGCGGTCATCATGAGCTTCCCTCCAACTTGGCTGACGTGGTGGCTATTGCACGGGCTTCGGGTTTCGATCTGGTGATTGTAGAGACTCCCGGCATCGGCCAAGGTGATGCGGCGATCGTTCCCTTCGTCGATCTTTCGCTCTATGTCATGACTCCCGAATTCGGTGCGCCTTCACAACTCGAAAAGATCGAGATGCTCGACAGCGCCGACGTGGTGGCGATAAATAAGTTCGAGAGGCGCGGCGCCCAGGACGCCTTGCGCGATGTCGCTCGCCAACTTATCCGCAATCGAGAGGCCTTCTCCCTCAAAGTCGAGGAGATGCCGGTCTTCGGCACCTCGGCGGCAACTTTCAACGACGATGGCGTCACCGCGCTCTATCAGTACCTGGCCGGAGTGCTCGCCAATAAGGGACTCAAGGTAACGCCCGGCGTCTTGGCGCGCACCTCCAATAAGTTCTCGAGCAGAACTGCACAGATAGTTCCTACATCTCGAGTCAGGTACCTCTCAGAAATCGCCGAGACCATCCGCCACTACCACGTCGAGACAGAGGAATTAGCACAAGCGGCGAGTCGAGTGCAGAGGCTGGAGTTGGTTCTTGGCGAACTCTCCAAAAGCGAAAGCGGAGCAACCGCGATCGAGGAACTTCTCGTGGGTGCGCGCAGTGATCTTCCCAACCAGTGGAGTGACGCTATAGCGGCATGGGATCAGATTGCCTTGTCCTATCGCGGCGATGAACAGGTCGTTGTGGTGCGCGGTCGCGAACTCCGCACCTCGCTGGCGCGCGAATCGCAGTCGGGAAGCAAGATCCCCAGGGTCGCGTTGCCAAAGATTTCCGATGACGGAGACTTGATTCGCTTTTTGAGGCATGAGAATTTGCCGGGATTTTTCCCTTTCACCGCAGGGGTCTTTCCTTTCAAGCGCGACGGAGAGGATCCCGCCCGCATGTTCGCGGGGGAAGGCGATCCCTTCCGTACCAACCGACGCTTCAAGCTGCTCTCAGCTGGGAGTCCGGCCACTCGGCTCTCCACGGCTTTTGACTCGGTGACCCTTTATGGGCGGGACCCTGACGAGCGTCCGGATATCTACGGAAAGATCGGTACCTCGGGGGTCTCGGTGGCCACCTTGGATGACATGCGAGCGCTTTACGATGGATTCGATCTCACCTCACCGTCAACATCGGTTTCTATGACCATCAACGGTCCGGCTCCGACAGTGCTGGCGTTCTTTTTCAATACCGTTATTGACCAGGAGACCGCGAAGTTCCGTGGCAAATTTCATCGCGAGCCCGATGCGGGCGAGTACGCCACTCTACGCGCACATGCGCTTTCGGCCGTGCGCGGTACTGTTCAGGCCGACATCCTCAAGGAGGACCAGGGACAGAATACTTGTCTGTTCTCGACCGAGTTTGCTCTGCGGATGATGGCCGACATCCAGGAGTGGTTCATCTCAAATGACGTGGAGAACTTCTATTCGGTGTCGATATCTGGCTATCACATCGCTGAGGCCGGAGCAAACCCCATCAGTCAACTGGCGTTCACTCTTGCCAACGGCTTTACCTATGTCGAGGCGTACTTGGCTCGAGGCATGGCCATTGATGACTTCGCACCAAACTTGTCCTTTTTCTTCTCGAGTGGGATGGATCCCGAGTACACCGTGCTCGGTCGCGTCGCCCGTCGTATTTGGGCGGTGGCGATGAGGGATAAATATCACGCCAACGAGCGGTCGCAAAAACTCAAATACCATGTGCAGACCTCGGGACGATCATTGCACGCCCAAGAGGTTGACTTCAATGACATCCGCACCACCTTGCAGGCCCTGACCGCCATTTACGATAACGCCAACAGTTTGCACACCAACGCTTACGACGAGGCGATCACCACTCCATCAGAAGAATCGGTGCGACGCGCTCTGGCAATTCAACTCATTATTGGCAAAGAGTGGGGCCTTGCGATGAACGAAAATCCACTCCAGGGTTCCTATATCGTTGAGGAACTTACCGACTTGGTCGAGGCAGCAGTCTTACTGGAATTCGACCGCATCAACGAACGAGGGGGTGTGCTGGGCGCGATGGAGACTGGTTACCAGCGCGGTCGCATCCAGGACGAATCGCTCCTCTACGAGCAGCGCAAACATGACGGAACTTTGCCGGTCATCGGGGTCAATACCTTTCGCCGAGCCAGCGGTGTGGATGCGCCCTTAGATGCCAAGGTGGAGTTGGCACGTGCCACCGAGAGCGAGAAGCAGGGCCAACTTGACCGCGTGCGGTCTTTTCAGAGCCAACATCGAGATGAGGCGGAGTTGGCGTTGGCCAGGCTCAAGAAAGCCGCCGTCGAGGACGAGAACGTTTTTGCGGTTCTCATGGACGTTGCTAGGGTGGCAACGCTGGGACAGATTACCAACGCCTTCATTGAGGTGGGCGGGCTCTATCGACGCAATGTCTGATCTCTTGTTGCACGGTCCAAATTTTTAACTGCCTCCACTTGAGAGTTCCGAAGGGCTCCAACCAGAAATCGCACAGCACATCAATCCGGCCAACGACTTAAATGGCGCTTAGCCTGCGCATAAAGCATTTCATTGCTACGGCGCGCTGGTGGGGTCCTTCCCCGGTCGGGCCTCTCCGCCGGCGCTTCCTTGTTCCCACGCCGGAGAGGGATACTCGCCGCGCCTTCGGGACACCCCTGATTAGCGTCAATTTTGCCAACAGTTGGGAGAAAACGTGGCAAATTGAGTTGACTTGAGACCATCATTATGCCATTATGATTGCATGGTCTAAACGTTAGACCAAAAGTTCGACCATATTTTGGGGCGTTTTAGCGGTTAGCACGTTGTCGCGGCATTGCTGGTTCGCTAAGGAAGGCGTTGTTGGCTCGCCTGGTTCTGATTTGCGAACAGTCACAAATCGCGGAAAGGCGTGGCTGGTACGACTGCCGCATTGATGGAAGGCGATGAAGGTGACGGAGACATTGTGATTGGGCTCGGCCAATAGTTAAGCGAAGGCTTCCCCGGCGCGAAAGAGTGCAGAATTGCTATCCCAGCGATCATGTTGTTGTGTCAGTTCGGTCTTCTGTGCTATCAGCGCTCGCCATTACTTGCGCCGGGCAGCGCGCGGAGTAATTACTGCGCAGCTTGCGAAGGCCCGGCGAAACCCAATGCGTGGTACGGACCTCAACCTGGTGAAGTCGCACATGAGCGCCGGGTTGGCGAGTTGTGCCTCAAGGCGCAAGATGGCATGGGTCGAAGAACGGCGATCGTTGGAGATTGTTGCAGCGGGTCAAAGGGAGAGGTAAGAATGGCAAGATTTGGGCTAACTGTATTCAGTGCTGGATATGGTCCCGAGCGATTCGCGCGGATGGCGAGAATCGCCAAGGATGCCGAAGACGCTGGCTTTGCGGGTGTCTGGACCGGGGAACTTTATAACCGTTCTGCCACAATACCAATGGCTATTTTGGCCTCAGGTACCCAGCGTGTCACGATCGGGTCCGACATTGCCTATGGCGTAGGTAGGAGCCCGTTAATTTGGGCTGCAGAAGCTCGAGACCTGGACGAGCTATCAGCTGGACGGCTCATCTTGGGACTTGGAAATGGGACCCCGGCGATGATGGAGAATTGGCTTGGAACGAGCGGTGAGGCCCCCGCGGTTCGGATGCAGGAACTTGTCGAAGTGTTGCGCAAGCTTTGGAATTTGCACCAAGGTCCTGTGCACCACGAGGGGCGCTTCTACCGGCTAAACATCGAGCCAACTTCTGCTACTCCAGCCCCCTATCAGCAAAGATTGCCGATTTGGGTCGCCGGTGTGAATCAGCGAATGATCGAGGTAGCAGGGCGGGTCGCCGATGGTCTGGTCGGTCATCCTATGTTTACCTCAAAGTATGTCTCCGAGATAGTACGACCAGCGCTTGAGGTCGGTGCCGCCTCAGTCGGTCGCCCAGCATCAGAAGTAACTCTGATGGGGATCGCCATTTGCTCGGTGAATGCCGATGAAGATTTTGCACGGCGACGCTTGGCGTATGCAATCTCGCAGTATGCCGCTTCGCGGGTGTACGACCGCCTCTTTGCCATGCACGGATGGTCAGAAGAGCAAGCCATGATTCGAGAGGCGGCGCGTCGCGGCGATACCGTTGCAATGGTTGCGGCGGTTCCTGACGCGGCACTGGATGTTATAGGCATCGCATGTACGCCAAGCCAGTTGGCTGGAAGAGTAACTACAAAAAGCGGAGACTTTGATTACTTGAATTTGGTCGTGCCACCGTGGGGTTTATCGTCCGAGGAATCTGAGTTTGAGACTGTTGCCCTCATAGAGGCGATGCGGCCCGCGCTTGCTCGAACACGACCACGGAGCGTCTCCGGAGGAGAATGAAGTACGTGGAACTTTCACATTTAAATCTAGAAACAATTTTGATCAGCGTGCCAGAGCCCGGCATCGTTATTGCTGCCCTTAATCGTCCCGAGAGGCTCAATGCCATGACCACTGCCATGTTCACCGAACTTGAGCGTTTGGCGATCGTGGTCAACGGTGATGATGTAATCCGGGTCTTGATTATTACCGGAATGGGAAAGGCATTTTGCGCAGGATATGATCTTTCGGATGCCGGACTGCTTGCCTCGCTTTCAGCAATGGAGGTGCTCAGACAGCAAGAAGTTGCGGCGCGCGCTCTAAGTATGGTTCGACACCTGCGGGTTCCGGTAATCGCTGCCGTAAATGGTGCCGCTGCTGGCGGTGGCCTGTCGCTTGCCCTGGCTGCGGATCTTCGTATTGGAACGGCCGACACGCGCTTCAACGCAGCTTTCATCCGCGTCGGATTGTCGGCGGGAGACCTCGGCGCATCGTGGCTTCTAACCCGAATAATCGGTCCCGGAATTGCGGCGGAGATCGCATATACCGGAAGGTTTGTCGACGCTAAAGAGGCAGAAACATTAGGACTTTTAAATGGTG
>JAKASN010000047.1 GCA_021819025.1 Actinomycetes bacterium
CTGGACCTTGAATGGAACACAATCGAATAGCTTCGATTTAGAGGAAGCTCAATCGACGGCAGCTCGATACAGCGCGATCTGGGGGATGGAAGGCCCGAAAGTCGATGCGGGGCTGGTATGGGAGAATCTCTCGGAGCTGCTACACGGCAGAGGTCCGCTGATCGCAGCCACCCGTTGGGAGGTAGCGAGGCTCGCGGAGTCCAGCGAGGTCGAGTCCGAGTCCGAATTCATCATGACGGTCGAAGCTGCCGTACAGCTATCGTTGAGGCAGGTTCTTCTCGGCGCGGCCCAATTGACGGACTCCCCTGAGTTCCCGCCGGGCCTGTCGTTTGCATTGCGGCGACTGCCGCTCTCGGTTCCGTCGGAAATTCGGCTGGCTGAAATTCGACCCTTGATCTTCCCGCTCACTTTGAGTTACCTAGAGCAACAACCACAACAGTTGCAGGCTTACGGAGACACGTATCTCCAAGACCTTCGTTGTGTGGAAATGGGAACTAAACCTACGCACGATATCCCGTCGCTGCACGGTATACAAGCTCTAATGTCACGACGAGCGCGAGCGTCATCCCTGGCGTCGTTTGCGTTCGCTCAAGAGCAAACACAGCTCGGCGAGAATTTCAGTCCGTCCAGACTTGCGAGTCGTGAGCTCTCATACATTATGATCAACGAGTTGGCGGGGTTGTTGGCATTATGGACCAGTGGTTATAAAGCTGATGCTTTTGCAGCCGGCTCATCCGCTCTACGCGCCGCATTTTGGCTTTGGCTTGAAGATGATGAGCAGACACTTATGCTTGTGCGAAGCGTTCTTGAGCAGACCGCTCGGCTGCGTACCTGGCGCATGAAGCCCTCAAGGGCAGCACTGATGGAGGCCAAGGGTTCCCGTACAAGTCCCCGTGACTGGCTCGAATCAGCTGGGTGGAGGCGCCTTAGCGTGCTGAATCGCAGCCTAGGAGAGTTCTCGCATATCACGCCCTTGACCGACCATCGGTTCGACGCGCGTCAAGCGCTTGTAAAAATTCTGCCTGAAAATGTCGACTCGATGATCGAACCGGTTCAAATGGTTCGTGGTAGCACGCTAGATCGCGTTGCATTTGCCTTTGGTGCAGAGGTCTTCGCCTGGTTGAGTCGCTATTACCCGAATATTGCTGAGGCTTTGTCGGATATCATGCCCTACGCCGAAGCGAATGAAGCCGAGAACGAAATTGAGGAATGGATGAAACGGTGCTGGGATCATCGAGGAATGGCATTCGAGGAACCCGACGTTTCGAACGCGCGGCGAGACCGCGTTCGGACTACCTGAACAACGCTGCATCAATACGATACGCGCGATGGACAAGCTGTTTTGAGTGTAGTCTGGTTTGCAAAGGTGCCTCTGAAGAGGGATTACCCGACTTGGATCCCAATCAACCACGTGTTTTTGGGCGTTCTGTTGCCCCCTTCGTTTGACAAATGTTTGACACATAAATGTTTTCAAATAGTTTTCTGCCTAGACCGAACTTAAGGATTACATCCTGAACCCACCTCGGAGCTACCGACAACGTCTGCCTGTTTCGACGGCGTGCTAACGGCGGGTCCTGCGAGAACCTGATTCAGAACCGCCTTGAAAACCAGATCAAAAGCCGGATGAGTTTGACCCTCCAGGAGACTATCGAACACGTGATCGAGTAGACTTGAGGAACGTATGGGTGGGTTATCGAGTGGGTCAAATCCCCTTGAGGAAGGAATTAGATGACAGCTGAAGAACTTGTGGCGGTCAATCCGGCGGGATTTGAGATCATCGTCGACACTGTCCCACACACCGTGCAGGACGCTCGCGTGACGTGGGAGCAGGTTGTGGAGATCGCCTATCCAGGTCGGTCCGGAGACACGCAGTACGTATTTAAGGTCCAATATGAGGATGCTACGAGCCATCCACCGTCGGGTATCCTCGTCAAGGGCGGCCACGTACAAGTCGAACGGAGTGGAACGACCTTCAGTGTCCTTCGATCCGTGGTCTCATAGTGCCGATCTAGAGAGGCTCGTAGCCGCGGGCTACGAGCTGGAGTTGACAGGTGACGGTTACCTACTCGTGCGCAACGTACCGTACCTGGACCAAGACCGCGCGGTCCAACGAGGCATTGTCGTCACGAAGCTTGAGTTGAATGGTGATGTGACAATCAATCCGGTGCAGGACCACGTCGCCTACTTCATGGGTTCGACGCCATACAGGTGGAACGGCGAACAACTGACGCCGCTCGCCAAAGCCAATATGACACTCGTCGATGGTCGAGTAGCGCACTTCTCAATGTCGCTCAAGTGCCCTACGGCCGATCGCTATCCCGACTACTTCGCGAAGGTCGAATACCACGTACAGAACATTGAGGCAGAGGCGAAGCAAGTCGATTCGACCACGACGGCGCAGATGTTCGGTCCGTGCATTATCAACCGAGACGAATGGCCCTTCGAGTACGCCGACACCGCCAGCGGACGGGCAGGACTCGGGGCGATCAACGCGCGCTTGGCCGGACAGCAGATCGCCATCGTCGGCCTCGGTGGCACGGGTTCGTACATTTTGGATCTCGTCGCGAAGTGCCCGGTTGATGAGATCCATCTCTACGATGGTGACCGGTTCTCAAGTCACAATGCCTTCCGTGCGCCTGGGGCAGCAAGCCTCGAAGAGGTTCGAGATGGCAAGCCGAAAGTTGAACGCTTCGCGGAAATCTATGCTCGTATGAAGCGCAAGATCACGGCCCACCCCTACTACATCAATGAGATGAATGTCTCGGAGCTCGGCGCCGTCGGCTTCGTCTTCTTGGCCATGGAGGGAGGCGCGACAAAGCTCGCGATCGTGGACGCGTTGGAGAGGATGGGCAAGCCATTCGTTAATGCAAGCATGGGTGTAAAGAAGCCGGGAAGTGGCGCCATGCTTCAAGCAATCGTCGAAGTTAACGGCAGCACCGTCGATGAGCGCGACAGCTTCCGAAAAAAGGTCGACTTCGGGGAGATCGATCCAGACGATCCCTACATGGAGAATATCCAAGTCGCTGATCTCAACGCGCTTAACGCCGCCATGGCGGTGCTCTGGTGGAAGAAGTGGGCTGGTATCTATGTCAGCAGCAAGGAGACATTTGGGATGCTCATCGACACGTACCTCGACGCGCTCTACACCCACCGCGCATAATGTCCAGGATCACTGAGATCACCTACGCGTTCGTCGACTCGGCTCCCGACAAGCTCCGACCGGGTACGATGTACATTTCCACGAGGTACCGTGCAATCGTTCACCTGTGCCTTTGCGGATGTACGGAGAAGGTTCTCTTGACCCTTGATTCGGACGGTTGGAGCTTTACCTTCGACGGCCGATCCATTTCAATTCACCCATCCGTCGGAAATGTCGGCCTGCCTTGCCGGTCCCACTACATCGTGCGAAAGAACCGGGTCAGGTGGCTGCCACCACTCTTGGACATCGACCCCAAGGTGGCTCTCGAACTCAGACCTCACTACGAAGAACACCGAGAAGTGTCAAGGCCAAAAGGGCGTGCTCGATGGTTCCCATGGCGTCGTCGAAGTCCCCGAAAGGGTTAGCGGAGACTCGCACTCGATCGCGTAGAATCGCTTGGCGCGCGTTGATGGGAGCGCTACTCTGCGAGGACGTCTTCGGCAACCGCGATGGATTCCCTATCGGACGACGGGGCGGGATGTCTCGACCCGAGAATGAGGAGCTTCCTAATGTCCCTATTCAGAAATTCCCTCACTAATAGGAATTAATGTTACCTTCAGGATGTTCTTCCTTGTAAATGCAGCTATTGCTAAGCTTGGAGGACCAATGGGGAATTCGACCGGCCGCCGACCGTTTTCGGTTGTGATCAGCGATGGGGATCGCGAATTCCTTGACAAGGTGATACGCGCTACCACCTCGCCCCAGGCTCATGTCACCCGGGCCAAGATCGCACTTTTGGCTGCCGATGGAATCGGCAACAAGGAGATCGTTCGGTTGCTCGGGGTATCGGGGTTCACGGTTTCCAAGTGGAGAAAGCGCTTCGCCCTTTATGGCGTATCGGTGCTCGATGACGCGCCGCGTAGCGGTACTCCGAGAAAGATCAATGACGACATGATCGCAGAGATCCTGCGCATCACCCTGAATCAAGAGCCTACCCTGGCTACGCACTGGTCGACTACCACCATGGCCGAAGAGGTGGGAGTCTCTCAGCCCACTCTCTCGCGTGTCTGGAGAACCTTTGGTCTTAAGCCACATTAGCTGCAGTACTTCAACATCTCCACCGACGAGAACTTCGCCGCCAAGGTGCGCGATGTTGTGGGGATCGATGTTTGATGAAGTGATTAAATCAATGAGGACATTCGAGCGTTGGCGGAGGGCTTCCAATGACAGAGATACCCGATAAATCAAGCACTGTTTCCGAAGCTTTGGAATCGTGTCGCCTTGAGGTGGTTCGCCGCATGGTAGCGAAATCCCTTCCTCGGTCGGTTTCGGCGAGTCAGACCCTCATTGTTGAAAACGATGATGGAAAGGGCTGGCGAACCGAGAGAGAGATAGCGGCAATCAGCGGATTAAATAATCTTGGGACTCTACTGGCAATCCGCGACCCCGCATATTCGGGGCCAGAGCTACTGGACTTGAACGAGCAGCTTGAGCCGTTGGCGCAAAAACTAAACAGCGAGACCGACTTAGGCACTCGTGAGCATTCGTACTTTCCGAATCTCGAAGGTGTTGACGCGATTATAAGACGCTACCTCAACCCGCTGGCGATGCACTATCTGTATGGACTTTCAGACCTAGACATGCCCGACGTGCCAACGACGTCACGGCTTTCGGAAGAACTCGACTTGCTGATCAGGCTTTCCACGGAAATAGTTAACACCACCCAAATGGCTGTTGCAGGGATTGCTGCGATGGGATCCTTCGAGTACCGAGATATCGCCGTCCGCAAACTGACCCAGCGTGAAATGGGAATCGTATTCGAAATGAGGAGTGGTGAATGGAACGTCCGACCGTTTCCACGCGGTGATTTCGTTCCCGCACTCTCGTTCACTAGCTTCTTGCCGTCAACTCTCATCGAAGTGAAGACGAGGCGACCGAGAGATCGGCAACTGCATCAATCGACACTGCACAATCGTATTGCGTTGGCCTTCTTTCTCTCAGGATACGAGTTAAGCAGTACCGGCGCCGCTTCATCCTTCGACATCCCTTCGTGGGTGACTTCAGCGACGTCTCTGGCACCGTTTCCCGTCTCGGAAAAGTTGGGTGCAACGCCCAAGGAACTCACTGAAAACGACTTCCGAACTGTGGTGGACCTGGCCTATAAGATTCCCGAATTTGGTGCAGGCGAAGGAAGCAGTCGTGAGATTGTCCTCTTTAGAGTGCTGCGCGGTTGCGGGATGCACTGGAAAGAGTCCGGTTTCCTCGACTTTGCAATAGCACTAGAGGCGGCATTGCTCAATAACAGCACGACGGAGCTATCTTACCGATTCAGCCTATATGGGGCGTTGTTTCTGCGGGATTCGCGCGACCCGAAGCAGACCTATGATCAACTCAAGAATATCTATAGTGTTAGGTCAAGGTTGGTTCACGGCAGTCGAGTGAACCAAGTGCATCATCAGGCTGCCGAAAAGGATGCGCGGGAACTCGCTCTAGCAGTGGTGCGAAAATCAGTCGATTTTGGATGGCCAGACAAAGAAACGCTCGACCGTGTAGCCATCGGATCTTGGCCTTTGTAAGCCGAAATCGTCCGAAATGCGAGGGGCTACAAGTCACCGATATCGCTCCCGTTTGGACTGCGGTTCTGAGAGTCAGAACGTTTTTGGGTACCTTGCATCTGCCTCTCGCAATCATTCAGTATTGGTCGGCTTGATGTCAATAATCATGGCGACTGATGTTCCCGCCCACCGAACTCGAATTCAGTGGTTACCGGCGCGAGAGCCCACCTTGAACATGATGCCTGTGGCACCCGGCATTTACGGCGTTTACACGTGCACCTGCGACAAACAGGCACAAACGGTTTCCATCGTCAAGCTTGTCTGCGTCGGCGAGTCGGGTGACATCCGGACGCGAGTGACCCGTTGCATAATCTGTCAGATGTCTGGAAGAAGAAGCCAAAAATGGGTTTTATTAGTGACCACCTTCAAAGAACCTCTTGACAAGAATCGCATGAACCTTCTTTTCGCAGAAGCTGAGCGAAAAAATTCCGCCCGGAGACTTCGCCTGCACGATGACAAGGGCGGTCAATGCTCATTGTCACCCATGAGTGCTTCTAACGACTCGGCGATGGCGGTGAACTCCTCCAAGGCCGACTCCAATTCCTCAATGATTTCCCGCGCTAGAACGTCAGGGGCGGGAAGATCGGCGGCGTCGGTTAGGGAATCGTCCTTCAACCACAGCAAGTCCAGGTTCGCTTTGTCCCGGGCAAGCAGTTCCTCGTAGACAAATGGCTTGAACCGCTCTGACTCGACGCGCTCGCTTCGAGGGCGACCCGACTTGTACAACTCGACGAACTCGTCCAAGTGATGACGCCTGAGGGGGCTTACCTTCTGAGTGAAGTGCTGGTTTGTACGGAAATCGTAGACCCAGAGCTTCGTGGTCCACGGTTTGTCGCCCGCTGGTCGCTTGTCGAAGAACAGTACGTTGGCCTTCACCCCACCTGCATAGAAGATACCGGTTGGAAGGCGCAGGAGTGTGTGGACATCGAACTCCTTCAAGAGCCGCCTGCGCAGCGTCTCGCCTGCTCCGCCCTCGAACAGCACGTTGTCCGGTAGAACTACTGCCGCCCGACCGTTGATGTCCATAATGGTCTTAATGTGCTGGACGAAGTTCAACTGCTTATTGGACGTCGTCACCCAGAAGTCGTCACGGACGATTTCGAGGGCGTCTCTCGCAACTCTTCCGTCGGCGCCAATCATTGTGGCCGAGGACTTCGTACCAAAAGGCGGATTGGCCAGGACGACCGACCAGCGACGCCCCGGGTCCGCCGTCAGTGAATCCTTGACTTCGATGAGGCTGTCGCCTTTGGGCTTGCCGATACCGTGCAGCAGCATGTTCATTGCCGCCAGTCGCGCGGTGCCGTCCACGAGTTCGGTCCCCGAAATGAAATCATCTCGCAAGTGTTCCTTCTCGTCAGGCGTCAGATTCTCGGCGTCCCGACTGGCGTGTTCATAGGCGGCCAATAGGAAGCCACCGGTGCCGCACGCTGGGTCAACCACGGTGTCCTTCACGGTCGGTTGAATGCAGTCCACCATGGCTGCAATCAGTGAACGTGGGGTGAAGTACTGGCCAGCTCCCGACTTGATGTCTTCGGCGCCCTTAGCGAGCAAGCCCTCGTAGGCGTCCCCCTTGATGTCCACCCCGGTCGCCGACCAGTTCTCCGCGTCAATGAGTTCGACGATGAGTTTCTTCAACTTGGCGGGGTCTTGAATCTTGTTCTGCGCCTTACGGAAGATCACACCGAGGGTACCCGGCTGCCTGGCCAACGTTTCCAAGATGTAGCGGTATGTTGCTTCTAGCTCTGTGGCATCTTCGTCAAGCAACCGTTGCCACGAGCAGTCGTCGGGGACGATCTTATCTGGGTTGATAGGACGTGTGGCACGCTCGTGCGCCATCTTTAGGAACAGCAGGTAAGTCAATTGCTCCGTGTAGTCGATGGTCGAAACCCCATCGTCACGCAACAGGTTGCAGTAATTCCAGAGTTTGTCTACGAGTTGGCGTGCCTCAGCCATTGTGGGGTTTTCTCCATCGTGCGGTCAGGGCTCCAGAGAAGGCTGAGTGCAGCAACGACCGATGCTCAGACGCAATGCGGGCTTCGAGTTGGTTGGCAATGGCGAGGGCAGCGTCGAGGTGGGAGAACTGCTCGTCCACTATTTCTACGATGCGCTGTTGTTCGGCTAGAGGTGGGACAGTGGTCGGTACCTCAGCAAGTGGCTTCCGGGTGATTTGGGGTTGCGCAGTTCCAGTAATGACTCGGCTGAAATCAATCTGTTGGAGCATGATGGCCAAGAATTCCTTCGTGAGCCGCCCATCCTTTGGATGGCACACCATTGCATTTCCGGTAATCCAAGCCTTTGGCGTGGTCACATTCACGGTGCCGCACGTTGCTCCACGGCAGGTCACCGTCACCTCAGCATCCTCATGGTTGAACTTGTCGTATCGACCAATGACACCATTCGCCCCGAAAACAATAAATTCACCGTCGGCTTTCAATTCTTTCTTGCTGATGGTTCTCGGCTGGTATAAATCACACAGATTGCCGAGAGAAATCTGAACCCAACCATCGGTCCCTGACGCAGAAAATGAGCCACTAACCGCTGCATGAAGCAGCGACCTCCGAAACGCCTTCGCCTTTTCCCGTACCGTGCGGATGCTGGCGAGCGCGGAGTCAAGGCGAGAGAACTGCTCCTCCAAGATTTCTACGATGCGCCCCTGTTCGGCAAAAGGGGGCACCGATATTGGGAGTCCTCGAACCATGAAGAGATTCACACGAGGACGAGTGGTCCCTTTCTGCTGTCCGTTCAGGAATGCCCGCATGAATGGTGAATTGAGTTGATAGCAAAGGAATCTCGTATCGATGGAGCTGGGACGAATGCGAACAAGGTCTGCGACGATTAGTCCCGGAGCAATACCGCCAACAATTGCGGACACGCCGAGTGGGTCACCCAGTTTCGTCATTACGATGTCGCCATCGGTATATGTGTGCCGTTCGAGTTCCCGGAACTTTACCTCGGATACGAAGTCCCTAGCTTTCAAGGGAGTTGTCGCTCATTCCGGTAGCCTGTAAACCATAGGGCGAGAACGATAAGGAAAGA
>JAKASN010000048.1 GCA_021819025.1 Actinomycetes bacterium
TTCCGATCTATGAAGGTAGTTCATGGAATCTCAGCGATCCGACTTCAGTGTCCTCGTCGAAAAGATCCAATCCGGCGACCATGAGGCATTCCGCGAGTTGGCGCCGACGCTGCGTCCCATCGTCACACGCGCGGTGAGGCGATTCCTCGGAGCCGGACGCGCCACTGTCCCGCGAGAGGACTTCATTCAGGAGGCCTGGAGCGCGGTATACCGGGCTCTCTTCAGCTACGACACCGCCCGCTACCCTTTCCTGGTGCGCTCGTACTTCTACCAGGCGGTGATGTCTAGGCTCAATTCGGTCAACGATGCAACCTGCATGGTTGCGATGCCCAGGGCCCTGAAGCGCTTCCTCAGGGATGCCGCCAACGGGAACGTCGATTGGGACGCCACCGACGCCGAGATCCAGTCGAGCTACCCCCTGGTGGAGATCGGCGATATAGCGGAGGTGCGCCGCCGCGGGCCCCGCCACTTCGACGTGGCACTCTTTGGAGGGGGTGCGGACGAAGCTCGCAATCTCCACGCTCATCTCCACGGAGGGCAATCCCTCGAGGACGAAGTGATCAGCCGGCTCGAAGCCCAGGCACTGCTGCGGGACCTCATTCCGGAGCTGAGCGACTTCGAACAGCGCATCTGCATGCTCCGCTTTGTCGAAGAGCGCAGCCGCACCGAGGCGGCGCGCATCCTCGGCTGCTCGGTTTCTGGACTGGCCAAGATCGAGAAGGCGATCTTGGACAAGCGGGCGTGAGGCGTACCGCTGGGGGCGGGGCGCGCCAGGGCTGAGGAGCTGGTCCGGATTCGGACCGAAGAGCTGCGTTACCAGGCTCTGCACGACAGCCTCACCGGGCTTCCCAACCGGGCCTTGATCCTCGACCGCATCGAGCAGATGCTTGCGCGTGCTCGCCGCCGTGGCATTGCGGCTGCATGTCTCTTCCTGGACCTCGACGATTTCAAAGGCATCAACGACACCCTGGGCCACCGCGTCGGCGATCAGCTCTTGGCCGCGGTCGGGGCGAGGCTGGCGGGAACGATACGCGCAGAGGACACGGTCGGGCGTCTCGGCGGAGACGAGTTCGTCGTCCTCGTGGAGGGATCCTCGCTTGCCGCCGGGGTCGAGGTCGTGGCCGCGCGGATCCTCCATGTGCTTGGGACCTCTTTTGAGATTCCCGACAGCGACACCGCCTTGAGCGTGTCCGCGAGCATCGGGATCGCCCTCGGCGACCGCGACAGTCCAGAAGACCTGTTGCGCGATGCGGACATCGCTCTCTATAAGGCGAAGGCCGCCGGGAAGCGGCGCGCGGTCATCTTTGCCGATGAAATGCGGTCCTCGAAATGCTGTCCTCGCTTGCCAGCCGCCGCAACCTCGGCGTCGACCTGGATACAGCACTCTCCAACGAGGAGTTTTTCCTTCTCTAGCAGCCCAACTTCGATCTGGGGAGCAACACCCTCACCGGCGTCGAGGCGCTTCTGCGCTGGAAGCATCCCCAGCATGGGGTGGTCATGCCCGACGACTTCATCCATGAACTAGAACAGTCGGGGCTCATCATCCCGGTGGGTCGCTGGGTGCTCGGCCAAGCATGTCGACAGGGCGCGGCCTGGTGCGATGAGGGATACCGGATCAGCGTTTCGGTCAATGTTTCGGGCAAGCAGCTCGAGGTAGCCCAGATTGTCGACGACGTCCGAGATGCGCTTGCAGAAAGCGGCCTTCAGCCCGAGCTGCTCATCCTGGAACTGACCGAGACCATCCTGATGCAGAATACAGAGCTGGTAGTGATCCGGCTCCAACAGCTGAAGGCGCTTGGCGCGCGACTCGCCATCGACGACTTCGGGACCGGCTACTCCTCGCTCGCCTATCTGAGCCAATTTCCGATCGACGTGCTCAAGATCGACAGGGCCTTTGTTTCCGCGATTGGGGAATCTAACGGGTCCGCCGCACTCGTGCATACTCTCGCCCAGCTTGGCAAAGCGCTCGGGCTAGAAACCGTTGCCGAGGGCATCGAGAACGAGACCCAGCAGGCACGTCTCAGGTATGAGCATGTCGATACCGGCCAAGGTTTCCTATTCTCGCTGCCCATCGAGGCCGATGCCGTCAGGCGTCTCCTGGGAGTCTTGCAATCCCCTCCTGTCCAACCGAAACGGGCCAGGTTCAATCCCGCCGGTTTTGAACAGTACCGCGGCGGCGATGCCCCCAACTGACATTGAAGCATTCGCCCGTTGAGCGAATCGCGGCAAAAGGAGCGCAGAAACGCTTGCCAGTTTGGGTGAGATATCGGCTCACGTAGCTATCCCGGCTACGTCAGGGGCGCTCGCCCGTAAAACTTGCTTGGTTGGTGAATATTCTCAGAACAAAGAAACTCTAGGCTAATCTCATGGCATCGACAAGCAGAAGACCTCGTCCTTCACAACTTTTGGCAGCCCACCGGGATGAGGCATTGGCCCTGCTTCGCCGTTATGGGGCCTCCAACGTAAGGGTGTTCGGCTCCATAGTTCGCGGGGAGGACGGCGAAGGCTCTGATGTGGACCTCCTCGCGGACCTGCCAAGTGCGCTCACCTTGGTAACACGTATCGAGATAGAGCAAAGTCTTGCAGAGATTTTCAAGTGCGACGTTGACCTAGTGAAACCGGACGAAGTGCCTTCGGGGATCAAGGAGAAGCTATTCGCTGAGGCACAACCCTTATGAAACCGACTGACCAAGACCGGGCTGCTCATATCGTCGCGGCCATTGACCGCATTCAGGGTTGGACAGGCACATACACCCATCACGAACTATACCGCTCAGCAGTGATGCGGCAGTTGGAGATCATCGGTGAAGCAGCAAATCACTTGAGTGACGGTTTCAAGGCGATTCACCCGACAGTCCCGTGGAAGCAGGTCACCGGATTTCGCAATTTCATTGTGCATCACTACTGGGACACGGACTGGAGCGAGGTCGAACGAACAATTGAGCTCGACCTTCCGAGAATCCGCAGTGCCTTGACGGCCAATCATGGTGTCGACGATTCAGACCCGGGCAGCTAGCCAGAAACCCTTTTTTCGGCGACTGACAGGGGCGCGTCTTACCCGTTGAGACTAATCATGGCCTCGAAGGAGGCCGCTGGCCCCCGCGGTAACGGCAATTCCCGCGGCATCTGCCGAGCCGCGCCCGTCCATTCGCCCTCAGAGAACTAGGTTCGCCGAAGACGCAGTGGTCACCGAATTCACCGTCCCGACAATGGGCATCGGGACGGTGAAGGCGACGGTACAAATCACCTGGGATCCGCTGATCGAACAGGAGTAGCCGGTGATGTGGGGCTGGCCATCGAGCATCTCCTCAACCGTCGAGTTGACGGTTATCGAATCGCGCGGCACCGAGGCAGGCCCTGACGCTGCGCCGCCAGAGCATAAAGATCGACAGAAACAAAGGATCTCACTAGACATCCATCGAAGCAATGCTGCAAGATCTCCAGGGTCGGATGCTGATGCGCTCGGGGGTACCCACTCCCCGTGGCGCGGGGTATGAGATTTCGCCATTGGAGCAGGCCACCTAACCTGGGCGCCAAGTCACCACTTCCACACTTGGCGTTCATGCCGGTTCGCGCGGGCGGCGGCGCTGGCGCCTTACTTTCCCACCTTTTGCACCGGTGCCTTGACGGTGCTGGCCAATATGGCCTTCTGGATCTTCCCAACGGGAGTAAGGGGTAGTTCTTCGACGAAAACGTACTCTCTTGGCACCTTGTAATTAGCCAGCCTTTCCCTGCAGAATTCGTCGAGCTCTGCGACAGTAGGCAGCTCCGATCCCCTCGGCACTACGTAGTAGCGTCCAACTTCTCCGAGAACCTGGTCCGCAACCCCGATTCCAGCGGCCATCGCCACCTTCGGGTGCGAGGTGAGGAGGTTTTCCACTTCTACCGGGTAGACGTTGTAGCCGCCCTGGATGAACATCTCTTTCTTGCGGCCTTTGAGAGTGACGTGCCCGTCTTTGGAGATGGTCACCATGTCGCCCGTGGAGAGCCACCCATCGTCCGATATCGCCTTGGACGTCTCGGAGGGGTCCGCCCAGTATCCGGCCACTACGCATTCGCCGCGAACCTGGAGCTCGCCCTCTTCGTCGCTTCCGAGCACTCCGCTTGCTCCGAATGCGCGCAGCGAGAAGTCGCCTATTGCCGCGCCCAGGGAAGAGGAGACCTGTTCCAGCGAGTCGTCGAGGGGCGAAATGATGCAGGCGCCCGAAGTCTCGGACAGTCCGTAGAAGTTGCACAGCGTGGCGTTCGGGAAGGAGCGCGCTATCTCCTCGCAGAGCCTCGGCTCTACGTTAGCTCCGCCAGCGACGATGTATCTCAGCATCGAAGTATCGAGCGACGCGAAAGAGGGATCCGCCATGATGAGGACGTACATCGTGGGAACGCCCAAGAAAAACGTCAGGCCACCTGATCGAATCAGCTCGATAGTGGCCTTCGGTGAGAACGTCTCCATCAACGCTGCCGAACTGCGCGCCAGGAGCGATACCACCAAAGTGCATGTCACGCCGCCGACGTGGTTGAAGGGCATGTGCCCGGCCAAGCGGTCGTTTTCGTTCAGTCCGAAGTGGTCGACCTGGGCCTGGGCCGATGCGATAATCGAGCCATGCGTGATGGTCGCGCCTTTGGGCCTCCCGGTGGTCCCCGAGGTAAAAAGTATTACCGCGGGCGTTTCGCCGCCGACCTCTGAACGATATCGCCCAAGTGCCGCAGCATCCGCGTCGCCAGCCAAAAGATCGGAATAGCCGGGCATTCCCGAAGGCGGATCGAAATAGAAGACCTCCATCAGGCCGGGGAGTTCTTCGGTCAGCTCGCCGTAGAGCTGTGCGAGGTCAAAGTTCTGATTGGACGCTGGTGTCAGGACCGCCTTCGCACCGGAATGCGAAAGCATGTAGGTGAGCTCGCTGCGGCGGTAGCGGACATTGAGGGTCACCAAAATCATGCCCACCTGGGTCACTCCCAGAAAGAACTCAACCCATTCGCGACGGTGTGGTCCTCACAATGACGATCCGGTCTCAGGGGCGGTATCCCTCGGCGAGAAGTGACGCTGAGACCCAGATCAGCCCGCTGTTTGATCTCGGCAAACTTTATTTCGGCCGCGTCCTGAACCAGAAACCTGGAGGTCCCGGATTCCGCCGCCGCGGAACTGGGAACCTCCCCGAGGGTGTCGCATCTCGATGCGCTCATGCAAGACCCCATATCGCTGTCTACGGAAGAGTGTCAAAGTAGTAGTACGCATGCCCGGCCTTACCTTCGAGTCCAAATCAGTGAGAGTCGCTATTCCAACGGGAAACATGGTTATGCGGAAGAAGGGACGTTGGGAGCTTGGCGCACAGGACAGTGCGGCCTGGCGGTGGTTCAACCGCTACACCCCTTGCTCCCAGCCGGCAAAATAGTTATTGACTTTGCAGTGACTGTCCCTGTGGAAGAGGTGGGGCCAGTAACCCTGATGCAATCGCTCATCTTGATATCGCTGGAGGTTCCAAGCACGAACTGCCTTATCGTCGTAGATGAATTCAACTGGACCGTCGTCTGGCCGGATGGTCCCTGAATTTCAAGGGATGATGGCGAGACTGCCGCAACGCTGCCGCTCGCGCCACCAGCCAAAGGCGTAAGGTTATTCTTGCGATGGTGATGTGGCTTGGAAGAGGAAATCACGCTTTTTGACTTTGGTGCGGATACGGATTTTATCCCGTAGCCCAGCCCTCCTCCAATCAAAGCTGAAACAACTCCCACGATAGCTACTTGAGGGAAACTCATTGGACGTTCCTTTCTGGCCCGCATAGATCGTTTCTCATAACATTGGTTTACCTACTCCGACCGCAAGGCGTCGATCGGGGCAAGGTGGGCTGCCCGAGAAGCTGGATACACTCCGAAAACCACGCCAATCGCTCCAGAGACCAGGACCGCTGCGACAATGGCCGAAGGAGATACAACAACGGTATTGGGGATAAGGTGAGGCAAGACAACGACCCCTAGGAGTCCTAGGCCAACCCCTCCGAGGCCTCCTGCCAGGCCTAATATGAGGGCTTCAATCAAAAATTGCCTACGAATCAAGCCGGGCGTCGCACCGAGCGCCTTACGCAGGCCGATCTCGCGGATGCGCTCGGTGACAGACACCAACATGATATTCATCACCCCGATGCCGCCAACCAGCAGCGAGATCGCCGCGACTCCGCCTAGCAGTACCGTCAAGGTCTTTGACACCGTTGACGCGGTAGAGAGTAAACTCGATTGTGCCGTTATGGTATAGTCCGCCGCTGAAGGTGTTGTGATACCGTGCAGATTCAACAGGGTGGTGTTTATCTCTTGGTAAGCTGCCCCGAGTGTCGATTTGGTGGTAGCCTCGATATAAATTGCGCTGATCGAATTACCCTGCGTTCGTCCAAAGAGTTCCGATTGCGCCACATCGAGTGGGACCAGCACCTGGTCGTCCTCATTCGCCGCAGCGGTTGTGCTCCCAACGGAGTTCATGACCCCAATGACTTGGAAGCTCCTCAATCCAATATTGATATTTTGCCCAACCGCTCCCCCGGAAGGAAAGAGGCTCGCAGCGACGATCGGTCCGAGCACCGCGACGTTAGCGTGTTCGGTCAAGTCCGCTTGGGAAAAGAAACTGCCGGAAGCCACCGACCTATTTCGTATCTGCTCGTACGACGGAGTTGTGCCGACAACCGGAGCCACCCAGTTGTTTGATCCAGCGGTGAGTGCTTCGCTTTTTTGCACTGTAGGCGCTACTGCTGCTACATCTGGTGCCACTGCGTGGTTTGCGAGGGTCGTAGCGTCTTGGATAGTGAGGGTCGTCGCTGATCCCAATCCACCCTTCAACCCGCCTGTCGTAGCGCTACCTGGGGTAACGATCAACAAATTGGTGCCCAAAGAAGCAATTGCGGAGTTGACGTTCGCTTGGGCTCCCTCGCCGAGTCCAACGGTGAGAATGACGGCTGCTACTCCGATCAGGATCCCAAGTATCGTCAAAATCGACCTAAGCCCATGTGAAATAATGGCTTCCACGCCGCTTCGCAAACTCTCGAACCCATTCATTGGGATCTCTCATCTACGGACTGAATTTTCCCATCGCGAATATGGACGATACGACGGGCTACATTAGCTACGTCTTGTTCATGGGTAATGAGGATGACGGTTCGTCCTTTCTGATGGAGCTCATCAAAGAGCCCCAGCACATCAGTGGCGGCCCTAGAGTCCAGATTTCCCGTAGGTTCATCCGCCAAGATGATGGCGGGGTTAGTTACTATCGCCCTAGCTACCGCCACTCTCTGCTGCTGACCGCCAGAAAGCTGACCTGGCTTATGCTCACTTCTCGTGAGCAGACCCACGGCACCAAGAGCCTCGAACGCGCGCTCTTTTCGCTCATTTCTGGCAATGCCAGCATAAATCAAAGGAAGCTCGACATTTCTCCACGCCGACAGCGTCGAAAGCAAGTTAAACGCTTGGAAAACAAATCCAATCTTCTTGTTTCTCACCTGTGCCAATTCAATTTCTGATAGACCTGAAACATCGGCACCGTCGAGGAGATGGGTGCCAGAGGTAGGCGTATCAAGACAACCGAGAATATGCATTAGAGTTGACTTTCCGGAGCCGGATGGGCCCATCACGGCCACAAAATAACCTCTCTCGATCTTCAACGAGATGCCCTGCAAGGCTTCTACGTTGAGGTCACCTGATCGATAGGTTTTGGTAACTTGGTCTAGTTCTATTACCGTATCGTCGCCGGTCCCGGTCAGCTGCGCTATGGTGCTAATTGCGCTTTCATCGCCAAGGTCGCCGATGTCACTACGCAAAGCTTCGGGACTAAAGTTATGGCGATCGCGTTCTAACATCTTTAGCCCAGAGCTCCTTTCTTTCTCCCAGCGCCGCCTCCGCCGGCCAGGAAACCCTTCTTCGCGTTAGAACCGGCTGGGGTCGGAACGGTCGCGTTGAGCTTGGCCAAGATGACTTGATCTCCAACTTTGAGTCCCGAAGTGACTTGAGCGACCGCCTGACCAATGACCCCCACTACAACTGGCTGAGGAACTTCCTTACCAGCAACGTCTTGCATTACGAAAGTTTTTGATCCGTTCGAATGAAGCGCACTGAGCGGAACTTCCAAGACATTGGATTTTTTCATAACAATTATCGAAACTTGCGCTCCGGCACCCACAAAGAGGCCCGCAGGATCTCCAGTAATTGAGATCGTGACAGGGTAGCTCGCCACCGCAGCGGTCGCAAGAGAGATGGGGATTATTTGGCTCAGGGTTCCATAGACCGGAGCGGATGAGCCGTCAGGCGTGACTACGGCCTGATCGCCAACTTTTATCTGCGCAATCTGTGTGTCACTTACAGAACTCTGAACGACATACGAACCATTTGAAACGATCGTTATGGATGGGGCATTGGCACCGCCACCGGCGGGGACAACTTGACCTGGACTCATATCAACTGCAGCAATGGATCCTGCAAATGGAGCAACAAGAGTTGCCTGATTCAAGGCATCCTGGGCTGCGGACAGCGCATCTTGTGCAGCTGTGACTTCGGCTTGGTCGGCCTCGATGGTTAGGGGAGAAATTGAACTTGAACCACTAGTGCTCTGAGGTGCTGCTTGGTCGGCGGCTAGCCTCAGACCTCCGACAGTTGAGTCAATATTCCGATGTTGAACAGGGAGTTTCTTTATCTAGGGTATTGCATAAGTCGTTCAATCGTGGTATGATAAAGAAGTGGGAAAAC
>JAKASN010000049.1 GCA_021819025.1 Actinomycetes bacterium
TAGCCTCGGTTGCAGATCCCTTGGGTGGATCGTACTTCATCGAGTCTCTAACTGAGGAAGTCGAGTCACAAGCCGAGGCGATCTTTGCGCATTTGCTCGAACTCGGTAGTGGGTCGGTTCTTGAAGGCATCTACCAAGGTATCGAAAATGGCTACTTTGTCTCCGAAATCGCGGATTCCGCTTACATATTTGAAAAGAAAGTCTCCTCGGGGCGCCGCGTCGTGGTCGGTGTCAATGACTTTTTCGAGGGAAATCAAGAAGATCACATCCCCACCCTGGTGATAGGACCAGAAGTGGAATCGAGGCAAAAGCAGAGACTTGCTGCGGTAAAAGCCAAAAGAAGTTCCGATGCAGTGCGCATGAGGCTAGGGGAACTCGCCGAAGATGCCCGCGATAGTTCGATAAATCTCATGCCCGCGCTGATGCTTGCAGTTGACGCACGGGCCACCGTAGGCGAGATCGTCAACACGCTGGCGGGGGTTTTCGGTCGATATGTGGAGAGCACGCGTTTCTGAGCGCTCCGGAGCCGAGCGGCTTAATCCAAGGCGAGGTAAGGGTATTCAGCTGGTTAGTTGATGGTTTGTGAAATCGTTACACGAATGTCATCGGTTCCGACCTCGCCCACGGATCGGGCTAAGGGCGAGTCGGCTTAGGGTTTAACGGATGCGTGCATCACATGTTTTCAGTGTCGGGTCGACACTTCCAGAAATTTTAGCGCCGCTTGGCGAGATCGTGGCAAATCTTCGCTGGGCATGGCATGTCCCCTCTGCGGAGCTTTTCCGTTGGATCGACCCAGAACTGTGGGAGGCAACGCAACGCAATCCAGCAGCGCTTTTAGACAGGGTTCCTGCGGCACGGCTTTTGGAGCTTGCTCGTGACCCTCGATTTGTGGAGCAGCTCAACAAAATTGATGCCGACCTGCGTCGGCACAAAACTGCGAGCGGTTACTTTCAGCTCTCCTATCCCAAGGAGAATTACTCAATCGCCTACTTTTCACCCGAGTTTGGGGTTACCGAAGCATTACCGCAATACTCTGGCGGCCTCGGCGTGCTGGCAGGAGACCACCTCAAGTCAGCATCGTCGCTTGGAATCCCCATTACCGGAGTGGGTCTCTATTATCGCGATGGTTATTTTTCCCAGTCGATTCGATCCGACGGATGGCAAGTAGAGAGCTACTTCCACGATCCCGACATGGATCGTCTGGTAAGTTCCAACCCCGCTCATCGTTTCGTGATACCCCTGGGTAGCGAAGTGGTGCACGTCGCGGTGCGGATCGCGATGGTGGGGCGCATTCAATTGGCTCTCTTAGACACCGACCTTGAAGAAAATGAAGTGCCTTTGCGCAACATCAGTGACCGGCTCTACGGTGGCGACGTGACGCACCGGCTTTTCCAGGAGATTCTTCTTGGCATTGGCGGGGTGCGAGCTTTGGAGGTGCTGGGGGTCAAGCCGGACCTCTTTCACATGAACGAAGGTCATGCCGGCTTCTTGACTCTTGAGCGCATTGGGGGTTTTCTTGACGCTGGTTTGACCATGGCCGAAGCTGTTGAGGCGACTCGTGCAACGACGATGTTTACCACTCATACGCCGGTGCCTGCGGGAATCGATAGATTTCCCGAAGCTCTTCTCGAGCAGTATCTCGGGCCATATCTCACCCTACGAGGAATCAAGCTCGAAGATTTTCTCGGCTTTGGCTCGGTATCGGCGCCCGGAAGCTTCGAAGAATTCAACATGGCCAACATGGGATTGCGACTCTCGGGGATGGCCAACGCCGTCTCCCTTGAACATGAGGGAGTTTCCCGCGAACTTTTTTCCCACCTCTGGCCCGCCTTGGATACCACTCAGATCCCGATTGGGCACGTCACCAACGGAGTCCATGCTCGGAGCTGGGTGAGCCCTGAAGTTGACGAGCTGCTCTCCAAGAGCCTCCTCGATTCTTGGCCGGAGGCTGACGCGAAAGAATATGATCGACTGCTCTCGATAAATTTCAGCGATCTTGCCACAGCCAAGCGGGCGGGAAAGCTGCGCCTCATCGATGAGATCGAGCGCCGTCGCCGAGGCGGGGCACGCCTGGTCGGTGCGGAGCTCTCGTCGTCAGCGCCGGGCGCGATCACCCCCGAGTCTCTCATCATCGGCTTTGCTCGACGCTTTGCTCCCTATAAGAGGGCGACTCTGTTGATGCGAGACAAAGAGCGCCTCTTGCGCCTCCTGCGGAACCCTGAGCGACCAGTGGTGTTCCTCTTTGCTGGCAAAGCCCATCCTGCCGATGACCCTGGCAAACAGCTGATCCAGGACCTCGTCAACTTTGCCCGCGAGAATGGCGTCTCTGATCGGTTTATTTTTCTCGCGGACTACGACATCGCACTGGCGCGCTTTCTCTACCAGGGATGCGACGTGTGGCTAAATACCCCACGCCGCCCTTTGGAGGCATCAGGCACTTCGGGGATGAAGGCCGCCATGAACGGTACCCTGAACTGTTCTATCTTGGACGGGTGGTGGGCCGAGTGTTTCGATGGCCAGAATGGCTTTGCGCCGCTCTCAGCGCCTGAGGGTCTCGATAGCGATGAAGTTGACGATTTTGAAGCCGCTTCGCTCTTCGCCACTCTCGAAGACCAAGTGATCCCGCTCTTTTTTGCCACCGATGCGACGGGCCTTCGTGCTCGATGGTACGAGATGGTGCGCTACTCCATGGCAGATCTAGTGCCGTTCATCTCAGGAGCGCGCATGGTGAAGCAGTACACCGACGAGCTTTACGTTCCGATGGCGCGACGTGCGCGCGCACTGTTTGCCGACGGCTTCGAAAAGCTTAAGGAGCTCAGCGCGTGGAAATCCAAGGTGACCTCGGAGTTTCCTGGGGTGCAAATCTACTCTTTTGAAGTAGCTTCAGGGATGGGTTCGCCCTCGCCGACCAACGTTGGGAGTGAGACTCAAAGCTATGAATCCCGAGAACTCCATATCGAGGTGAGCGCAGAGGGTCTTTCACACAGCGATTTAGTGGTGGAGCTCCTTTACGGACCCGTGCTGGTGGGGAGCACGGAGTTTTCTAGTTATGAGAAGGCGCGGGCATCCTACACCGGGTCCTATATCACTCATCGGGAGTTAGATACCGGCGACGCGCAAAGTGATGCCAAGGAGGTTCATCTCTACCGTGTCAGCTTTGATTGTAAAGTAGGAGGAACCTTTGGCTATCTCGTCCAGGTATTTCCTTACAATGAGCTGCTTGCCCACGAGTTTGAGATGGGGCTACGAATACATAGCTGAGCAGGTCAAGGCTTCTATTTGCCAGTGAAGGCGGCTTTTCCTGGCCCGTTCTCCAAAAACGACTTGACCCCGATAACTGCATCGGCAGTGGAGAAGCTCTCAGCGAAAAGTCGCAACTCGAGGTTTAGTCCGTGCTGGAGAGTGTCGCCTAGACCCAGGTCAATAGCGCGCTTGGCGAGGCCCATCGCCACCGACGCGCCTTGGGAAAAAGTAGTAGCCCATGCCATGGCTTCATCGAAGAGGGTTTCTCTCGATGTGGCAATGCGATCCACAAGTCCGAAAGACATGGCTTCCTCTGCTCCCACTTGACGCCCGGAAAATATCATCTCTTTAGCTCGTGAGGATCCGATGAGCCTCGCGAGCCGCTGGGTGCCGCCCCCACCGGGGATGATGCCAAGGAGGATTTCCGGTTGTCCGAGTTTGGCGTCAGGCGTGGCGAGCCGAAAGTCGCATGCCAAGGCGAGTTCGCAACCTCCCCCTAGGGCGAACCCGGCGATCGCCGCGATGGTGGGGCGAGGGATTTGGGCGATGGTGTCCAGGGTGCGGTGGAATAGCCCACCTATGTGCAGTGCCTCGATGGGCCCTCCGAAACGAGTAATGTCCGCGCCAGCGGCAAAGATCCTTTCGCCTCCCCATATAACGACCGCTCCTGGGGGGTTGCGCATCAAGGCGTCAGCTTCTTCGAAGAGCTCTTGGAGGAGTTCTGGTGAGAGCGCATTTGCCTTGGGGCGATCGATGCGCACCACGGCTACTTTCTCCGCGGTGATTTCAGTCTTGACAAATTCGCGCGCCATGGACCCTCCAGGTTTGAGATGTGTTAAATGGCGATGCTAGCTTGGCCACAGTGGTGATACAATTCCGAGCTCGCCAAGGACCAGACGTGCGAGACTTCTCGGATCAATGGACCCGTTCGCCATCTCAGCGCGCTCTTTGATGAATTCGTCCGAAGCCAAACGGTCCATTACCTGCTTGGCGATGGCGGCTTGGAGGATTCGGTTGAGTTCCTTTTCTAGCCGCGCCTTGCGACGTGTGGCTGCAACTCCCGAAGTAATCGCGAATTCATGGTGACGCCGCATCGCGGCAAGAACCTCTTTGACGCCCTTCTTCTCCTGGGCGATCGTTTCGATGATCGGGGGACGATAGCTACCCAGGTTAGTCATGTCGAGCATCATTTCCAGGTCTCTGCGGGTTTCGCGGACCCCGCCTCGATCGGCCTTGTTGATGACAAAGATGTCGGCAATCTCCATGAGTCCGGCTTTGTTGGCTTGTACGGCATCTCCCCAGCCAGGGTTTACCACTACCACGGTGGTATCGGCTTCTTCGGCGATTTCCACCTCAACCTGCCCGACGCCAACCGTCTCGATGATGACATTGGTGAAGCCTACAGCTCCAAGCGCACGGGATGCTTCCGGCACAGCCACTGAAAGTCCTCCTAGGTGACCCCGCGTTGCCATGGATCGAATGTACACCCCCGGGTCGAGAGCGTGATCCTGCATCCGGACTCGATCTCCGAGGATGGCGCCGCCGGAAAAGGGCGACGATGGGTCGATGGCAAGTACGGCAACTTCCTCACCGCCTTGACGAATTTGCTCCACGAGCGCTGAAGTGAGGGTGGATTTGCCCGAACCCGGCGCGCCGGTGATGCCTACCGTGAATGAGTTACTTGAGGCGGCGAAACTTAGCCGGGAAAGTTCTTCTCCCTCACGACTCCCTCGCTCAATCAGCGAGAGGATACGAGCCAGGCTGGCTCGGTCTCCGTTGCGGGCCTGGGTGAAAAGGCGCCCGGGATCGTTGGTTTTCAAGCTTCACTACCTTTTATAGCGGCGCGGCCAGGGATTCTAAACTAACTGATCCGTTGCTTTATCGCGAGCGGACGCTGGGACGCGCTCCAAATACCAGAGTCTAGCTAGTACGGTTTTTGCTGCCAAAATGGCGCATCGACCTTTCGTGTCGCCGCTGAAATCAGAGGGGATTGTAGACAAGCTCGACAGTTCCACCCAGCTCGGAGAAACGTCGCGCCAGGTCAACGTATCCACGCGCAATATGGTTGGTACCATGCACTCGGGTTTCTTCCTCGGCTGCCAACCCGGCGACGAGCAATGCCGCGCCCGCGCGGATGTCCGTTGCTTTGACTGGGGCGCCTTGGAGGTTGGAGACGCCGCGAATCGCTACGTGGTGGCCGTGGGTAGTCATATTCGCTCCGAGGCGGCGCAACTCGTCAACATATTTGAAGCGGCCGGCAAAGAGGTTCTCGGTTACGATGGCGTCTCCATCCGCAGTGGCTAGTGCTGCAACGAGAATAGGAAGGTAGTCCGTTGCGATCCCAGGGTAGGGCAGTGTCGCGATGTTGACCGCCCGTATTCTCTGTTTCGACCGCGCCCTCAGTCCGGCCGCGTCTTTGACAACCTCGAGACCAGCTTCGGCTAACTTGCGAATTAACATCTCCATATGGTCATGGCGGGCACCCACGACTAGCACGTCGCCACGATTCATGGCCACGGCGCCGAGTGCCGTCGCCGCATCGACGCGATCAGGAATGATGGTATGGCTTGCGGGCTGGAGCAGATCGACACCCTCCACAACCAAGGTTGAGGTTCCCAGCCCGGTTATTCGTGCCCCCATGGAGATCAGCATTTTTGCGAGATCGGTGACCTCAGGCTCTCGGGCAGCATTGTGGATCACAGTGGTCCCTTCCGCGAGCACCGAAGCCATTAAGATGTTGTCGGTACCGGTGTGGCTGGGGAACTCCAGGGTAACGTCGGTGCCGACGAGCCTCGTCGCCTTGCCCTCGACATAGCCATGAGAGGTAGTGAACTTGGCGCCAAGTTCAGACATCGCCGCAAGATGCATGTCGATAGGTCGATGACCGAAGTCGTCTCCACCGGGCATGGATATCGTCGCAATGCCCAATCGCGTGATCAGCGGACCCAGCACCGTGACCGAAGCGCGTATCCTCTCCACAAGCTCGTAATCGGCGAACGGTTTGATATCTTGGGGTGCCGGCGTAGTAACGACGAGGTGGTCATCGTTGCCCCACTCTGTCGCGATACCCATGGAATGTAGAAGTTCCGCCATGATCTCAACGTCGAGGATGCGCGGCACGTTGTAGAGGTGGTGTTCGCCGCTCGCGAGTATCGTGGCGGCCATTTGCTTGAGGACGGCATTTTTCGCGCCCTGGACTTGAAACACGCCTTGCAGTTGCGCCCCGCCGATTACCTTGAAGTAGCTGTCCGAGATCATTTTTACCGCCAAAGAACTAAAGTCGAACCTACTGGCCTGGTCCTGCGGCGCCCACTGGCATACCGAAGCCAAAAGATCATTCTAAAGCGTAGCGACGGGTCCGGAAGTTTTCATTCACAGGTAAAGATGTCTCGAACCACCAAACTGATCGACGATTTCCTCTTGAGCAACGACGAGTTGGGGGAGATTCTCAGCGAGCGAACTGGTCTAATCGTTGAGAAGCGTTGCAAAGCGGAGCCTTCGCAATTTCACCTCGAAACGGGCATGCTAGGGAGTTATTCGCGACGGATCGACGTCGGAAGCCAGAGGGCTGACGGTCTCGTGGCCGTCCGTCAAATCGTGGAATTTTCGGTTCCCCTGCTCGGCTTTGGTACAATTGTGGCCTGGGGGATTCGCTCCCGCTTGCGCACCAAACTTTCTTTGGTTGCAATACCACTTTGGCTACCGCCCGATCCGCTCGACGCTGCAGTGCTGCGCCAATTGGCGCGGATAATCCTGATTTCAGTTAGCGCAGCGTATTTCGCGACGCTCCTCGGGCAAACCCTCACGTTCTCGGCTCATGAATTTCGCGCATCGGTCAAGATGCAGGCGGCTGTACTGCTGGTGAGCAGGCTTGATGTTCTCCCCGCGATGGGTCTCCTGCTCCTAGTGAATCGCCTTGGCCGTGTCGCAGTGATTAGGGCGGCAACTGTGCTTGGGATGGTGTTTTCGGTGCTGAGTTCCCTTGCGCCGAATATGGCTGCTCTGGCGCTGTTGCAGCTCGGCGCCAAGGGGGCTACAGCGGCCACAGCTGTGCTAGTGACGGTACTTGCAGCCGAGATCGTCGCAAGGCGACAGCGCGCCTGGGCGATCGGGGCGCTTCTCATAGGCGCGGCGCTTGGGGCTGGACTCTGCGATGTGCTCCTCCCGGTGGCGGGTGTCTCGCTCTCTTCGTGGCGCCTTCTTTATCTGGTGAGCATTCCATTGGGGATTTGGGGAGCTTATCTGAGTTTTGGCCTGTACGAGACCAACCGCTTTCGTGTCGCTGCGGAGCGCCTGGCTCAGAGAGCTGACACGGAGAGAAGGCTCCGCCTTTCAGGTTCTCGACTCGCAGTGCTAAGTACTGCGGCCTTTCTCGTAAACGCCTTCTTAATCCCGACCACTCAGTTTAGGAATGAGTATCTCCGGGTCGAAAGGCACTTTAGTGCGACTGCGATTGGGATCTTTGTGATTTTGACCAACGTGCCTGGCGCCGTCGGTCTCGCAGTGGGAGGGCGACTCGCTGAAACAAAGGGCCGGAGGATTGTTGCTGGTGCTGCGATTCTCATCGGAGGCGGCGGACTCGCCCTTGGATTTGTCTCATCAGGCGTGGCACTTTGGATCTGGACTGTGATCGGATCGACAGTAGTGACGGCGATTGTTCCCAGCCTCGGGGTCTATCAGACGGAGATGTTCTCGACGCGATCGCGGGGGATCGGCGGAGGTATCGTCACCGCGGCATCCCGAATCGGAAGCATTGTGGGCGTGGCATTCGTAGGTTTTTTTGCGTCGAGTCTTTCCGTGGGAGGATCGGTTGCATTGCTTTTTTTCGGGATGTTGGTGCTGCTGCCGGTGTTGTTTTGGTGGTTTCCTGAAACCCGTGGCATGTCGTTAGAAGATATTACCGACCAAGATTGACCGAGACGGATAGGTCAGATGTTCCAATGGCAGTCATCCCTGAGGAACGCGAGAATTGCCTCGGTCTCTGTGATCAGCGAAGAGTCATGCTTCCAAGAGTGACCCTCCCCCTCAATCAGTACGTACTTGGCTTGCTTGCCTCTGGCGAGTAGGGCGGCGATGAACTCCGTGCTAGGTTTCGCTGGGACCACTTCGTCGCTGTCGCCTTGGATAACGAGAATGGGAACTCGAAGCGCATCGGGATGGGAAGCCGGAGAACGAGAAGTCCATTCCGCGTCAAAGTGTCGGCGGGGCCCTACGAGAATATCGGTGTAGTGAGACTCGAACCGGTGTGTAGTTGCGGCAGTGGCACTCAGATCCACCACTGGCGCAATCGCGATAGCTCCGACGATCGGAGCAAGGGGGTCTTGGGCTAATCGCAGGCTGAGGTAACCCCCTGCCGAGCTACCCATCACGACCGCGTCTGCGCGTAGGGCGCCATTACGTGAAGCCGCTGCGATGGCGCTGCGGACATCGGAGACGTCCACGATGCCCCAGCCGCCCGCCAGCGCCCTGGCAAA
>JAKASN010000050.1 GCA_021819025.1 Actinomycetes bacterium
AAGTAGTGGATGTCAGCTCCGAAAGAGAAGTAGATCTCGACACCAAAGCCAAGCTCTTCAGCTCGGTGAGCTACCGGGTGGCATCGGCCTGGATGCTCCTCGCCGACGGGCTCTATGACCGGGGGATGGCAGAAGGGCTCTCGATAGACGAAGTGCTTGGGACCGTTGAAGTATCGGATATCGACCGTCTCCGGCTGCGCGAGGCCATGGCCGCAGTGGCGGTGGGCCGCATGCATCCCACCCCGGTAAGTCACCCAGTCACGCTTCGCACCATCGCCAGCGAGGATCTCGCCCTGGATGCCGATCCAGAACTGGTGGCGATGATCGAGGAGATCACCGAGTCGGTTTCGGATCGCAGGGAGCGCCGGGCGGAACGCGACTCGAGAGAGCAGAGCGCTGCGGGCTTGGGCGAGGACGAGGAAGATGACGGCGAGTTCATCGCGCCGGAGGACCAAATCCCCGATGGCGATAGCGGCACCTCGTGGCCTGTGGGCGAAGGGGAAGCAGAACCCGCGCCGGAATACCACGGCGACGATGATGGCGAATACGACGCTCCTGAGTTCGATGAGGTGGAGACGAACGCGGAGTCCGTGAAGGTCTCGCCCTTCGCACCGTTCTTTCCCGATATGGAGCTCGATCCCTCGCTGCCTGTCGCTGGCGAGAAGGTCCGCTCCGACATCATCTTGGGCAACTGGGACGATGCGGCCAGTGCTGAACCCGCTGGGCTCCTTGATGACACGTCCTCGCCTGTAGGCGACACAGAGGGTGCCATAGCGCCCGTGCCAGCCAGCGGGGACGGGTTGGAGATCGCCGCAGCCGACGAGAGCGCCGAGGCGCAATCACCCAAGGTTGCGGCGAGGGGGCCGCTGAGCACCAGGGTTTCGAACTTCCCTGGGCGGCGGAAATACCAGTGCGGGTTCTACTACAAGAACGACGCGGGGGTCTGGAGCGTGGACGAGGATAAGCGCCAGGAGCTGTACGGCAAAGTCTTGGACCATATTGGACCCCTGGGACATCTCAGCGAGAGGCGCTGGAAAGAGCTCTTCGATATTACCGTGGCGAAGCAGCTCGGACCCAAGGACTGGTATACGCCGAGCGAGGAGCTCCTGGAGAGGGTCCAAGCGCGGAGGGCCGAGGACTTCCAGCGGGCGAGGGGCACGTATCGGCCCAGCGGCGGGACGGGTTCGGGCAGCGGGAAGGGATCTGGCGACGGAAGCTCCCAAGGGCACTCCGGCGGCTATGGCTATGGCAAGCGCGACTGAATCGCGGCGCGGCAACCGGTGGGGTGATCCCCGGAATCGGTGTGACAGAATTACCGAAAACTGCCTGGTCATCGATAATTCTGAACTTTCTTTCCAGAAATGTCATCGAAGCCGAGATTTCGGCCTAACTGCATGTTCGTGGCGGCGCTGCGGCGGGGTTCGCGGCGCGCGCATACTTATCGGACATGAATTCACGACGGGGGGAGGCGAGATGAGGGCGATGAAACCGATGTCCATGATCTCGTTGCGCACCCGTTCACATATCTTCGACCGGGGCCATCGACACCGCGATACCCACGGCACCAACGCCCCGGTCGAAGTCTCTACCACGACACAAGAAGGAGTCAGCATGGGCGATGCCAACACACAACCGAGGGGCATTCATAACATGAGACCAGCAACCAAGTTGATCGCCGCAGCAGTCATCTCGGCGTTTGGGCTGGCCGCATGTGGTGCAAGCGGTACCAAGGTATCGAGCGCAACCACGGTCGCGGCCAATGGCACCCTCGCGACGAAGAACTCCCCTGTCGGGTTCAATGCCGCCAGGACCGCATTCAACCTTCCCCACAAGCTCGGGTTGCTCCCATCTGACGAGCTGGCGCTCGCCAAGTCGGATTCCGCTTATGCGGCGGGGCTGGCGAATCTGGGTGACTGGGTGCAGTCGAGCGAGAAACTCATCAGCGCCAGCGGGTCTGCCGCACACCCAGCTACGCAATCCCCCACTTGGTATTACGTCGGAGCAACCACAGGATTGGGTTCTTCGGCGGTAGTTGACGTCAAGAACACCGAGACGGGGTGGAATTCCATAATCGTCTCCTTTTACGGGGCGAAGTCGCTCAAGGTGCTTCGCTCGACCGCGGTGCCGATCAACGACAGCAAGCTCAATGTCCTCATCTCAACTGCTGGGCATTTTGCAAAAGGCGCGGTGCCAGGAGGCGGATATCAGCTCGTGGCACCGGGCAACCTGGAGATCCAGGCCGCGCCAGTGGGATTCCTCTACATCGGAGTAAGCGTCAAAGACCCCGCCTTCTGTGTTCCCATGCCGTATGCGTACCTCGCCTCGAACAAGGTGGCAACGCCGAATGGGATGCCGGTGATGACCGCGGGGCCGTCGACGGTGTTCGCCCTTTCCATTCCTGCAGTGGGGCAAGCAACTCAGCCAGCAGGCGCGAGCGCGAGTCTTTACGACCGAGGCGTCGCATCGTGCGCGACTTTCAAGTAGCGGCGCACGTGGCATATGTATCAGCAGGGCCTTGATGCCTGACGTGGGAATCTGAGAAGACAGGAGCAGAGAGATGCAGAACGACCAAGACAACTTGATCAAGCGGACGACCGGGCGGCTTTGGCGCAGGATCGGGCTGCTGGGCACAACCCTGGCCATGCTGGCCGCGACGTTTGCCGTCTCGGCACCCGCTTCCGCCGCCGTGCCAGTTCAGTTGGGGGCCCTTTCTACCTGGAACACAAGCGCCGTCTCAGTGGGATCTGGTAACGGACAATGGCAAATAGTGAATGGAGATACATGGCAATACCAGGGAACCGGAACGACCCAATCTGGATACCAGCAGGTGCACTCCCAAAGCGTGACAGTAAGTCCAGGAGCAACCTACACATTGTCGGGAGCAATTAACGCAACCAATATTACATCTGCATCATATGTAGATTTTCAAATACTCGACCCCGGATGGACGACGAGTTACCTCATGGTTAGCCAATCCGTGGGAACATCGGGGTCCGTCTCGGGAACCGTCACCATCCCATCAGGCGTGACACAGGTGATTGTGGCGGCGCAGCTAGGAAACCCGGACGTTCTAGCAGGAACACCGGTTACCTTCTCGCAAATCCAGCTAGCTCCGGGGATCGTCGGCGCTTTGAACGCGCAGGCTCCAGGGATCCAGAGCGTGCAGATGTACCCGCACAACGTCTGGTGGCTTAACACCCCGACAGAATACAGCGTGACGCTCGCGCCCGCTTCGACGCCAGCAGTTGCGAATCAGCAGCTCAGTACCGTAACGACATCCAAGACGGTAAATACCACGCCAATTTATGGTCCGCCGCCGATCACGGGATACAACCAGGGCACGCCGATCTACGGTGCGGCGCCTATAACGGGATGGAACACTGCGGTGGAGCTCGGCGGGTACAACTGGGGGCAAAACGGGAGCTACTGGGGAGTTACGAGCTGGTACCAGGAGACCCTGCCGCAGGTCGATATCGCGCCGGCTGGATCGATTTTCGTTCGCTCCTGGGCCGTCGAGATGCACGGGTACAACAATAACCAGGTGTACATCGTGTGGAACGTACCGAACTACGGCTGGATCGCCAGCTACGGCTGGATCGCGTGGTACAAGACGGTAAATACCACGCCAATTTATGGTCCGCCGCCGATCACGGGATACAACCAGGGCACGCCGATCTACGGTGCGGCGCCTATAACGGGATGGAATACGACCCAGGTGCCGGTGGTCACCACGGTCACGGCCCGGAACATCACCGTCACCGGCGAGACTTACCAAGGGGCGAACGCGAGCGTCGAGAACACCACGACCGGACAGGTGATTCAGCAGGGGACATGCCCGGCGAGCGCCAACCCCGTGATCGACCCGATGGGCGCACCAGTGGCGACTCAGGTGCAGACAGGGTGGAATACCGCCCAGGGGGCTCCTATCTGGGGCGAGGCACTCAGTTCAGTGCAGGTCCTCGGCGGATACAAGGCGGTCACCGAAGAGCACTGGGTTCAAGTACAGGTCTGGGGCTGGTTCTGGAACCCGAACCCGTGGGGGTCAGAAATGCAGTGGCAGTTGCAACCCTATTCCGTACAGGTGCCATGGTACTACACGCAGCAGGTCTGGTCGTGGCAGATCACCGGGTACAAGACGGTGAATACTACGCCGGTTTACACGACGGAGTGGAGCACGCCACCGAACCCGGCATTCCCCAACTACTCCGGCGATCCGCTAGAGTACGGCCCCTTCTTCACGGGGCTGGGGATCTGCAACGTGAACCCCAACAACATGCCGACCGACACCTATGCTCAGTGGGCCTATGCGAAGCAGAGCGCGCAGCTCATCCTGCAACCGTCCTGGTCGGCAAACGTGAGCTACAACCAGGTGACCACGGTGGTATCTGGCGGGACCGCGACATCTTCCTACACGCCCGGTACCACGAGCTCGTCGGTGCCGGTAACACAGCAGGTCCTCATGACCGGGACGCCGTATGCTGCGCCAGCGATGGCGATCAAGTACATCACATCTGAGGTCTGCGCAGTGCAGAATGGGCAGACCTACTGCCCGACGCCACCAACTACAGGAGGTTGAAATGACTGACGGGATCAATGAAGAGATGGAAGAGGCGCTGATCGGCACTGTCGTTGAAGAGCGGGACGCATCGAGGGACAAGCTGAGTGACGCAGGGATTCCGGTCATTGACGGGGCGCAGGAAAAGCCAGATGAAAAGCCAGCCGCCTATCGTCACCGCGTGGCAAAGCCGGAACTCTGGGAGGACCTCTTCCAGATCGGGGTTGACGTCCTCGCGGATGACAACATGGGACGGATGATCGTCGGCGTGCGGTACGAGGGCGAGGTCGACTGGTACTGGCAATGGGGGCAAGAGAGGTACAGCGCGATGTACGCCAAAGTCGAGAATGGCGCTGCTCCGCCTATGTCGTGGGAGGCGCTGCATTGCTTCGTGGCCTCTTACGCATGGATAGATCGGAAGTTCCGCAATGCCTTGAGCGTCCCCTGCTGGATTCTTCATCCCGACGCGGTGGAGCTTGTGGTGATGCTCTATCTGGGTCGCAAATCCTACGAAGAGCATCGTGTCACCGCGGGAGTGGGGGCAGTTGGTGAGCACCTCGAGTTCTTGAACCTCAGGGATAGAGTAGCCGACGAGATCGTCGAGGTTCTCCATCAGTGCGAGATCAAAGAGGGACCCTACTACGGCGAGTCCGAGGTCGGGGAGCTGTGGGTACTGCATCGAGGCGACCGTTTTCTTTGCGCGCATTCGGGCAGTTTGAATATCTGACCAGTTTGCCGTGAATCACGTTACGATTTGATCGTGGCGATCAATTTCGCGGATTTCGAATACGTCTGGCCGCGCGACCCGCTCGTCAGGGAGCTCTCCGCGTTGCTCATCGCCAGCGACGTCGACAAGCGCGCCGAACAGCTCTTCGCAGAAGCATTCGGACCGCGTGCTCTGAGGACACTCGCCGCGATGCGGTCGCCCGAGGAGGTACGAGCGCTTGTTGGCGAGGTCCTCCATGCCTTTCACGTTCTGCCGACGAGCGCCGGTGGTGCGCCGTACTTCGCTGAGCGAAAAGGGGGTCAACTCGGACCGCCAGTTGACGCATGGGGGCTGTCGGCGATGTTGCATGAGTACGTCGAGCAGCTCCGCATTCTCGGATACTTTGAGGAAGCGGCTCCGGACTCGTCGCGACACGGTCCCCTCGGGGGTCAGCAACTCGACTTCATCCTCCTTCGACGGCTCGGCGTCAATCGCCTCTGGACAGGTTTTGACCCGAGTTCATGGGACGACGCTTGGAGTGCAGACCTGGCCTTTTCGGTAATCGAGGTGCTCGACGATCTCATTTCTCGTCCCCGGCTTACCCTGCGCAACGGCGACGAGCGTCGATTCCGCGACTTTGACCGTGAGACGGGCCAGGCGCTCTTCCGAGCGTGGGTCAACGCGCGCTTGGCCTCGTCGCTTCTGTCCTACCGCATGGCCGACAGTGGTGAGGACGCCGGACGGATCGTGGTCGCCTCGAGGACTGAGGAGGACGAGTACCTCGACACTCAAGCCGCAAATGATCACCACGGCGTAGGCAGCGAAGTCCGCCACGCAATCGCGCTCTTCCGACACCGCGAGCCAACGCGAGAGATGCGGCGATCGGCGCTGGCTGCCCTGGCTCGGGTGCTCGAAGCTCGACGCACCTTGATTGTTAAGGAATTCCTATCGAAGGACGAGTCGGCTTTGTTCCACATCGCAAATGCGTTCGACATCCGTCACAATAAAGCCGACCAGCACCCCGACTACGACGACGCGTATCTCGAGTGGCTATTCCGCTGGTATCTGGCGACGGTCGAGCTGACCGACAAGCTCATCGACCAGCAAGGCAGATGAGCTCCGGAGGTCGTTGGCAGAACATAATGATGGATCTTGACCTGGGCATTTATGAAGGGCTTTTCGCGAACAAGTGACGCGACATCATTTTTTGTTGATACCAGATGCTTTCTAAAGGCTCTCTTTTGGTTACACGTAAGTCCCATAGTTAGAAGGCAGACCAACTCACTCCACGGTCACCTCGCCAAAGGTGGGCGCAAGCGACTGTCAGCAATCTCACAAAGCACCGTTCAAGTTCAGCATCTCGGCCCAGCTTCAGTCGGCGCGGCCACCATCAGAGAGTCTTGGGATCGACCAAGTTCCATGGATCTTGCAGACCTCCATGCGAATGCCTGTCACGGTGATCTTGGCGTCGCTTCGGTCGATACGAATACGTGCGTCGGGCGGGGTGACACGACGGTATCGAAAAAGCGGTTCGTGGCTGAGTTGGCTGGCTCGACAGTCCATCCGGCGGCTTCGCATGCGGCGTTGAAGGCGGCCTCGAAGGCCGTGGTCGAGAGGGGCTCCACATTGAGGGCGTGGTGAGCGCGAAGCCGAGCCGAGAACGCTTCGGCCCAAGGTTTCGTTGTGAGCCAAGAGCCCGAAGCAAGTTCGCTTTCGATGGGCGCAAGGACCGCGTCGACGAAACTGTCTACAACAGCGACTTCCGGCTCGGCGAGACGATCAATCTTTTGGTGAAGCCTTGAACGTCGCGAACTCTCGCTCATTCGGGGTTGAGCCGGTCTATCACCAGATTTAGATAGTCGGGGTTCAATTCGCAGCCGATGAACCGGCGGCCATTTGCCTGGGCCGCCGCGGCAGTTGTGCCCGAACCGAGAAAAGGATCTAGTACGTAGTCGCCCTGCCTCGAGCCGATCATGACGCATCGCCGCACCAGTTCGGGAGGGAAGGTAGCGAAATGGGCTCCGGGGTAGCCGACCGTGTTGATATCCCACACATCGCGCAACCGTCGGCCATTCGGGCCTCGAACGGCGTCTATGTCATAGTGGTAACGGTCCGATTTGGAGAATAGGAAGATGTGCTCGTGCGAGCGGGTGGGACGATCCCTGACCGATTCGGGCTGGCAGTTGGGCTTGTGCCATATGATGTCGGAACGCAGCCACCAGCCAGCATCTTGCATTGCGAGCGCGAATCGCCACGGGACTCCGATCAGATCCTTGTCCTTGAGCCCTTCGGGGGTCGGCGGGCGGACACTCATGGCCCGAGCCGGGTTTTTCTTGTCGGGGGCACGCCATGCCCGGTTGCCAGAGGTGTAAGAATCTCCGATGTTCACCCACGCGGTTCCGTCGTCGACAAGCACGCGCCGGACTTCGTCAAATATGGACACCAGCGACTTGATGTAGATCGGGAGCGGTTCGTTCATCCCGATCTGCCCATCCGCGTCATAATCACGGAGAGACCAGTACGGAGGAGAGGTTACCACGGTTTGGACCGCGCAGTCCGGCACGTTGGTCAGAGTTGCCGCCGCATCCCCAATGAGCACCAAGTCATCCCTGGCGTTGACGGCGCCTTCAACGGCTTCACGTTTGTTGGGCGCATCTCGATCAATGGTCAGGATCACAGGTCCCCCAGGCGTCTTCTGATGAATGGTGTCCGTTGGCGCTTCCCCAAATAATAGATCCGTAGCTTCTGGTGACGAGAAGAGCGAACACACTCGATTGGATAGGTTCTTTCGCCTTTTCATAATCCTAACCCTGTAATTCAATCGAAACAAGCATATCGGCTCCTTTTTGGCGATGGCGGGTGACATGTATGCAGCGTTTGCGGACCCAAGTTGACAGACGCAAGTTGGCGGATACCAGTCGCCAAGACGCACCTTCGACTACCATGGTCTCATGGCTCACTGCTTCGGCTCACCGGCTTGGGCTGGCAGGTGTCGGGCGCAGAACGACCCGTCCACCGTCGGGCTCCTACAGCGATCGCCTTTCTTCGTGATGATGTCGCACCGAGGATAGGCGCAACGGTCCAACTCGCCATAGCGGAGATCCCGGTGGACCTTGCAGAGTCTCCCATCCGCCCGTTCGCCAAACGAATCTCGACACCCACGTCTTGACTGGCGCCAAGACTCGACCCGGCCCAGCGGATCCCCCCTTCGTCACTCATCGCCATGGTCGTACTCGGCATCGTCGTAGCCATCCCCGTGGTAGTCGCAGTCCTCGAGATGACGGGCGCGGTCGCCATCGGTGAGATGACGGGCGCGGTCGGCGGCAAGGACGCCATCGATGGTCCAAGGCTCAGGGGGCGCCGTAGGCCCTTCTGAGGCGGGGTTTGGTCCTGGGG
>JAKASN010000051.1 GCA_021819025.1 Actinomycetes bacterium
TTGCAAAAAACGTCTTGCCCAAAATGCGGGCCAATCGATACGGCCGGATAGTCACCATCGGATCCGACAGCGGCAAGGTCGGTTCAAAAGCCGAAGCCGCTTCGGCGGCTGCTCGAGGTGGTGTGATTGCATTTAGTAAGGCGCTGGCGAGGGAGACTGCTTCCGACGATATTTGTATAAACGTTGTATGTCCTGGACCGACTGAGACTGGCCTACTTCGGGAAATGCTCGCTGATGAAGGTCTGTCGGGGAAGCTCATGAACGCCATGGTTCGAGCAATTCCTAAACATCGTGCAGCGAGCGCTAGCGAAGTAGCTGTGATGGCCTGTTTTCTGGCGTCGAAGCAAGCCAGTTTTATAACTGGTCAAGCTATCAGTGTGAGTGGTGGCCTGACCATGAACTAGGAGCGTGAGTCCGAATCGCTTTCGAGATTCCGAGCCCCTTTGCCGATCTCGATCCTAAATTCACAATATCGCCATCAAGCAAAACACCCGAAAAGCCACATGGAGTCCAGAACGGACATATTGAAGCTGTTTTGGGGCTACTCCTCACCATGAAATTATATGATCGTAGGTTGGGAGTGGGGCCAAATCACTCAATCAAACCGGGGCCAAATTGGTCAAGGGTTTCCACAGAAGTGACCAGGCAGCAGGAATTCCCCATTAAATGGAGCAGACGGCGGCGAAGACGCCATTAATCTGAAGACCTCGGACGCGACAACAACCCTGAAAGTTACCGCCATTCACTCGGCGCACACCGTGAGCAGTAACTATCGGTCCATAGTTAGTCTGAAAAATTACGCTCGGTTTAGGAAGTTAGCGTGCAGGCGATGTCGTACGCCTCAAGCTTGCGGTATAGCGTCGAGCGGGAGACCCCAAGCTGAGAGGCTGCATCGCACTTATTCCCGCGGCATTTAGCCAATGCTCGAAGAATCGCTTCATATTCGGCCTGCTCCATTAGGGTGAGGGTGGTGCGTCGGCTGCTGACCTTATAGCTAATTGGCAGGTCATCGGGGGTGATCGCCCCCTTTCTGCGTTTGGTCAGGATGCCAGTTAGCACTCCCTCTAGCTCTCGGAGATTGCCCGGCCAAGCTGAGCGGCCGAGTGAGGCGATTGTCTCGGACGTGACGTGGAGGGTTCGAAGGTCAGCCCCATGGCGCTGCAGTAGCGCGTCGATAAGGTCCGCAAGGTCCTCGAGACGATGGCGAAGTGCTGGCACGTTGATCACGAGCGGGAATTGGTCAATAAGCACCCGAGGGGCATTGGAATGCCATTGCTCGCCAGCTGTCGCGCAAAGACGCACATTACCATGCCGCTCTGCGACAATAGCGGCGGCGGCGGCCGCAATAGCCGGGGTTAAGAGGTCCACGTGGCGGACCACTACGGTACCGCTCCCGCGAACGGCGGCCTTCAGTGTCGAGAGCCACTCTGTGTGGTCTGACACCGCCAGGGATGCATCGACGATCTCCATCGGTCCGATCGCGGGGTTGTGACTCTTGCTTAGTTCGTGAAGCGCCATCGCGACAGCAACCTTGCCCACTCCAGGTTCTCCTAGCAAGGCCAGGGCGACATCGTTCCCCATCTGGCTTTGGACGGTGTGGCACACTCCACGCCATGATGAGCTATGGCCGACAAGACCCGGCAGGGAATCGGCGAAATGCGGAACTGGATCCGTACGAGCGCCTCGGCCCCGAGTATTGGCGCTCGCGAGATCGATTATGGTACCGACGACCTTCGCTTGGTCTGTGACCGGCCGAAACGTTGCGACTACGATAGCGCCCGATTGTAGGATAAGTTCGACCGAATGCGGTGACGATCCTCTAATTTCTCGGCAATGATGTCGAAGCAGAGCCTGGTCATCTGGTCGCAACAGCGCCGCTGCTTTTGCATTTGTTATAACCAGATCCGCCTTGAGAAGCACGACCGGTCCTGAAGACCTTCGGGTTGTAGCCCGGAACTCCTGCAAAAGGAGTTGCTCGGCCCGCGACGTATCTGCAGCAAGCAGCTCGCCTATCGAACGTGACGCTTCTAGCAGCAGCGGGAGCATCAATGGCGAGACATTGCCAGCCTTGTAGGTGATATCCAGTACGCCCTCCAGTCGGGCATCCATTGGACTCATGATGGGGACGGCAATGCATGTGAGGCTCTGCAGTATCTCGGTAAAGTGATCGGTTCCGCGGACGCTCACAGGGTGTTGTGTCTCGATTGCCAGGCCGAGTGCATTGGTGCCTACGACGGCTTCGCTATAGATGGCCCCAGGGACGACTGTTGCGCCATCCAGACTGGCCGTTAACTTGCGCAGTCCAACGCGACGGTCGACGATACAAGCGTTCCCATCGGTAAGAAGGAGGCTCATCGAGGCGTCCATGATGGTGGACTCGAGCCTTTGCAGAACGGGACGTGCCGCGCGTAGCAGACGCGAATCAGAATCGTAGTCGATGAGCGGGACCTCTGGGACACTATTCTGGGGCACACCGTACACGAGAGATCGTTGCCAAGAAGCGCCGATTTCAGGGTTCGCGTGACTCCAAGGAAGGCCATCGTCGACTGGGCCCTTATTGGGCCATCGTCGGTTCGGGTGCATTTCCGCGGACATGCGGCCCTCCTTACACTCGGCCAGCGTGGCGCCGTGATAAAAGACATCTGCAGTGCGAGACTGGCCCGAGCGTCAACTGCTTCGCATGTCGCGCGCACGTTGTGCGCTTACGCAAGAAGTCTGGTGCCGCGCCGTACTCCGCTTGGACCACACCAGAGGCCTCGGAGGAGATCCTACGATGACCGCGCTCAAGCACCAACAAGCCCCTTTGCATCTAGCGCCCCTCCACAACGTCCAAGTGCCGCCGATTAGTCGGCAACGCAACTGTACCAAGCGCTATCTCGCATGGGTTGTCGGGTCGAAGCATTCATATCGTTTCAACACTCACCCCAAGTAAATGGCTTGGTTTTTGTACCACAAACTTAAATCCTCTCCAGAACCATGGCCTGACCCTGACCACCGCCGACGCAGAGGGTCACGAGAGCGAACTGCCCATCCTGTGATTCCAAAGCGTTCAGCGCTGTGGTTACCAAACGAGCACCGGACATTCCGAAGGGGTGACCGAGCGCAATCGCTCCGCCATTGGGGTTGAGCCTGTCTTCCGAAGGATCCATGCCTATGGCGCGCGATACTGCCACAACTTGCGAGGCGAAGGCTTCGTTGATCTCCACAACATCCATATCGTCTATGCCCAGGCCTGCTCTGCCCAGAGCAACCTTCACAGCGTCGATCGGACCCACGCCCATTATCGCCGGATCGACAGCCGCAACGCCGGAGGCTACCACACGGGCCCTTGCTCTGATTCCCATCGAAGCGGCGTGTTTGGCCTCCATGATGAGAACAGCTACGGCTCCATCATTGAGCGAGCACGAGTTGCCAGCAGTAACACGACCACCCTTGTCGGGCAGTACAGCCGGCAAGTTTTGCAGAATCTCCATTGTCGTTGACGACCTGGGCCCATCGTCTTGGGACATCACCGATCCGTCTGGAGCGACGAAGTCCACCATTTCGCGAGCGAAGAAACCTGATGTTTGCCCAGCCAGAGCCCGCTTCTGGCTTTGCAGAGCGAAACTATCCATGTCCTTGCGTGATACCCCGTATAGAGTTGCAACGTTCTCAGCAGTCTCAAGCATGGAGAGGTAGATGTCCGCGAATGTTGGGCCCGGGGCACCGGGGTCCAACAACGGATTATTCTCCGCTAGGTGGCGATCACGCCCAGCTCGAGTACATGATTCCACACCGACCACCAGGTACGCCCCTCCTTCGCCTAGCGAGATCGCATGGTGCGCCGCCCGAATGGCTTGAAGGGACGATGCGCAAAGCCGCGTAATGGTGTAACCCGGTGTGCTTATCGGCATGCCGGCCAGAAGGGCTATTGTGCGGCCGACGTTGTAGCCCTGCTCACCCCAGGGAAATCCGCATCCACAAATTAGCTCGTCAACTTGAGCCCCGATATCGTTGCCTACACGCTCCAGCAGCGATCTGGCTATAAATGCACCCAGATCATCCGGTCGTACGTCTGCTAGCCCGCCTTTGTGCGCTCTGCCAATCGGGGTGCGCAGAGCTTCGACAATTACGGCCTCGTTCAAGCTATTAGTACCTGCCAATTTCACTCCATATGATTGAGAAATAGCGTGTTATTCAAAACCCCGGCCCCTCTCCGAGAGACAACGATGTCGAGCCTCTGTGCGCCACGCAACATATGATACTTGATAAAGTAGCATAAATACTACATGATGGGGAAGAATAACAGGGAGGGGCAAGTAAAAAAATGAGAGACAGCGGGGAGATGGTAGGTGTGAACCGTGAGTGAAGAAGGGCAAGGCCATCTTGCGCGGCGAGCAAGGCCCAATTTAAAGGACGAGGCAGCCGATTTTCTGCGCGACGCGATCTTTGCTGGTCGGTTCAGGCCGGGTGATCGCATTGACCAGGATCAAATTGCAGCTGACTTGGGCGTCAGCAGATTGCCGGTTCGCGAAGCGATTATCACTCTTTCGACAGAAGGGCTGATCGACATGATGCCCAGACGGGGAGCTTTCATAGCTCGCCTGACTCGAGATGACGTCCTGGATCATTACGTGATTTTCGGTGTCCTGTCTGGCCTTGCGGCGAGTAGGGCCGTCGAAGTCATAACCGATGATCAACTGGACGACCTGGCCACTTTGATCACAGCCATGGGAACAAGCAAGGATCCGGTAGCGCAGGAGCAGATGAATTTCAGATTCCACCAAATCATCAACAAGGCTGGCAGTTCGCGGAGATTGACGATGGTCCTCGGCCAACTATCCAAGAACATGCCAACCCGCTTTTATGAGTTCACTCAGGGCTGGGCAGACCGCGCGATTTGCGAACATCAGGCGATCCTCGACGCGCTGCGCAGCGGTGATCCTCGCCTGGCTTCAGCAGTCGTGGCCATGCATTTGCGTTCTGGTGGGGAGCAGGCGGTCAAAATGCTTGACTCTTTGGACTTCTGGCCCAAGCAAGACCGCTAACCTTCCTTTCCAGTCGCTGAGACCGGGCCCCCTTTGGTTTGGTAAATCTTTGATATTTGATATATGCTCCTCTCAGACACACTGTTGACCGGCGCAGGTCGTGCGGGAGGACCCATGAATTCCGAGGACTTTATCCTTATTCGAAGGCAGCTTCGTCGTTTTGTTAACGAACAAGTTATTCCTCGCGAGGAGGAAATAGAAAAGAATTGTCGCGTTCCCGATGAGTTGCGGCGGAAAGTTGCCGAAATGGGCCTATTCGGATTCTCCATTCCAGAAGAATACGGTGGTTTGGGCCTTACCATGACGGAGGAGGTCCAGCTAGCCTTTGAAATTGGTCGGACCACACCTGCCTTTCGGACGATTTTCGGCACCAATACCGGGATCGCTGGCCAAGTGTTGCTACAGGCGGGATCTATAGAGCAGCGCAAGCAGTACCTTCCTGCTATCGCTACGGGTGAGATCATCGCATCGTTTGCGTTAACCGAACCCGATGCTGGATCTGACCCTGCAGCTCTGCAGACCACAGCACGGCGCGATGGGGACTTCTTTGTTATTAACGGAAGCAAGCGCTTCATAACGAACGCACCCGTGGCAGACCTCTTCGTGGTGTTCGCCCGCACCAGCGGCAAGCGTGGAGACGCTAGAGGGATTTCAGCGCTGCTTGTTGACGCGTGCACGCCTGGAATTGAGGTGGGCCCGCCCGACTCCAAGATGGGCCAGGCCGGGGCTCTATCAGCGGAGGTGTATTTCACGGATGCGGTTGTACCTGCCTCTGGCTTGGTCGGGGAAGAAGGTACCGGCTTCAAATCAGCCATGAGTGTCCTTTCACGAGGCAGGTTGCATATCGCTGCTATCTGTGTGGGTCTTGCTGAACGACTTGTCGACGAGAGCGTAAACTACGCTTCCGAGCGATCACAATTCGGCAAACGCATTGGTGATCATCAGCTGGTACAGGGAATGCTCGCCGACTCCAAGACTGAGACATTCGCCGGTCGCAGCATGGTGCTCGAAGCGGCGCGTATCTACGACAGCGACCATAGCGATCCGGTCCTAAACGCTTGTTCAAAGTATTTCTGCAGTGAAATGTTGTCTCGAGTCGCCGATCGGGCAGTTCAGATCCATGGAGGCATGGGATACATGCGCGGTGTCGCCACGGAACGCCTATACCGCGATTCACGGCTGTTCCGCATATACGAAGGGACAAGCCAGATCCAACAGGTGATCATTGCTAAAGGGCTTCTGCGGGCCGCAGACCTGGCCGCTGCGTCCTCCGCACAGCGTCCAGCTCAAGCACTAGAAACAGCAACCAACTAAGGCATCATAAAAGAATTGCTTGAACTATGTAGCTTGCCTATCAGGATGTCGCCCACAGCCACTACATGTAGGGTGCTTCCATTCCCCTGAATAAAGCCCTGCATAGTTTGGGCTGTGACATCGCATGCGATCCCAAGCAAAGAGCGGAAGGTGTTGAACGAGTAGAACTGCCTGTCAAATCGAACGGTAAATTCGTTTAGGTAGGCGTGGAGGTGCTGGTGAGTGACCCCGTGAAGGATGCCATTGATCTAAGTCTTGAGATTAGGAAAAACGAGGTGGATGATCGGCAGATACGCTTCTGCAACCTGCGGATCGCCTCGTTCTGCGACCGAGAAATGTTCGTAGCCGCATTTCCGGATGCCTGCATATCTGCTCCAATCATCGGTAACGATCATTGTGCCAGGTATATGGCGCTCTTGACAGACCCCACAAAGCGATTCTTCACTGCGATCTGGGACGATGGCAAAACGAACCCGCCCTGCATATCGCCCGTCTTTACGCTTGTCGAGACTGGTGCCAGGTTTGCGCCGCCGGACTTCCACGGCACAGGAAACAAGAATCTTGTCGTGAACGCTACGACCTTTTCCGCGCGTTCGACCACCAACCAACCCAAGTTTCGTCGACTTCGACATGTTCGCTGGGATTCCCTATGCAGTCTTGATCTGGGCGAACCATGCCAGCGCGCACTTTGTGGAGGGATTTGGAACGCCGTTCCCCGTAACGAGATAGCCCAAGTTGGCGCTGAAACTGCATGGCAGACATACCTAGGGCGCTCGACCGACCCTGGCGTCGGGGCATTGATAAGGGATAACCGAGATGACGCCGCGACCTAATGCACTCAGATGGCAAGGCCTTAGGTATGAACAAGTTGGCGAGTAGGGCGAGATCTGGGCACCTTCCGTGAAGCTTCTCATACTTCTTCTTATGTAGCACCCGGAGTCACTTCAGTTGCTATTACATCCCCAATACTCCTTTTCGAAGCCAACTTCCAAGATCGCGAAAGGAACAGCCCGTTCGGACGGCCATGCCGCAATCATTGTTCACTAGCGTGAAGTCCATGGAGCTGGAGAACCTTGAAACTATACGATACGGCAGCACCGATGGCGTTGCAGAAATATGTTTGAACCGACCTGAGATCAAAAATGCAGTCAATTCCACTATGTGGCGCGAGCTGGAGTTCTGCCTGGACGACTTTGCAAGTGATGCCGACAAGAAAGTTCTCGTCGTTACCGGAGCGGGCGGAGCTTTCTGCTCCGGGGCAGATCTGAGCGATCGGAGTAGAACGGTCGATCCGCCTATGCATAGGATGCGCAAGGTGGGCGAGGTTGCTCTCAAACTACATCGTCTAGCCAAGCCGACAATTGCTAAGGTTCCTGGAATTGCAGCCGGAGCTGGCTGCAACCTCGCTTTTGGTTGTGACCTTATCGTTGCATCGGATAACGCACGCTTCTCGGAGATCTTTATCAAGAGAGGGCTTTCACTCGACTTCGGCGGGTCGTGGTTACTGCCGAGGTTAATCGGCTTACACAAGGCTAAAGAGCTGGCTTTTTTTGGCGAGGTGATACCTGCTGCCAAAGCTTTGGAGCTTGGACTGGTAAATCGGGTTGTTGGACCAGAGGAACTGGATCGGGTGGTCGACGAGTGGGCACAAGAACTAACCCTGGCTCCGCCACTCGCCCTGTCTCTTTCCAAAGCCATGCTCAATGACTCATTTTCAATGACGATGGCCGAGGCGTTGGAGCAAGAGGCGCGTTCTCAAGCGGTAAATTTGGTTGCCGAAGACGCAGTTGAAGCTATCGCTGCCTTCAAAGAAAAGCGCAAGCCTGTGTTCAAGGGGAGATAGCGCCGCCAACACCCCAAGACTTCTCCAATCGGAGGGTGAGCTGCTTACTCGGTGCTGATCGGTCTGGGAATTATACAGAGTAAACCAGTGTCAGCTTTGTCCCTGGGTAAGTGGTCTCGGTCTCGGCGATTTCCGCACGGAGCCCAGCGAGAATCCTCATCCGTCTGGGAGTCGATAATGCATTGTTGTGGATGTCCAAGAAAGTACCGACGATCTCAAAATCGGCTGAGAACTTGAAGACTTCTCTGAGCAACGAGCGAGCCCTGTCTCGTGCTCTGGCGTGGTGAGGAGTGACCGTCTTGGCCTAAAGGCGGCTGCGGGCTTGTGCATAATTGATCTCGGCGCACAAGCGGCGCACCTCTGCATATATATCCCGCATGGAACCAACCGTCAATCATGTACCCGACGAACT
>JAKASN010000052.1 GCA_021819025.1 Actinomycetes bacterium
CCGATCTTCCGTCCTGCTCGAGAATGAAAACCAGCCGGTCCCCCGCGTGGAGCTTGAGCGCCTTGACGAATGAGCGCGGCAGGCAAACCCCGAGGGTCTCTGCTCTGTCGGTGCTGGACCTACGTCCGACCGTCACCAGCAAAGATCCATCGCGGCTCCGCTGGCGGATAGAGTGCGTCATAGTATTAGTGGGCGTGAGGGTCCCCATCCATCCCAAGGGTCCGAACTCATGGGGGGTTTCGGTGGTCGGGGATGGTTCACTGGGAGGGCGCCAGGACTCGCGGAGCAGTAGTCCGTCTTAGGCTTCGTCTTGGTCATCACTCGACCTCCTGCGCCGCGTCGTGACACTCCACGACAATATAAGTGCTCTTTGGCCTGGCCATCCGCTTCGAATCGCGGAATGCTTTCGCCGCCTGAAGAGCGGCAGCCTTCGATGGGTAGTCACTGATGGATAATCGGTTGTCGAAGCCGAAGGTGTTCAGGTGCTCCCCGGTGACCCCGGTCGCGTAAAGCACCCGCACCTCGAATCGGTGCCACTCGCGGTGATAGGTCATGCCATCCTCCCGGCCTCATCGATGGCCGCATCCTTGGCCGCGTGGAGCGTCTGGGTGGATCCCTGGTGCAGGAACCGTGTCTTGCCCTCCACCGTCTCCATGACCTGGATTCCGTTACGGGTGACCCACCAGATGTACCGGGTCAGGAATCCGCTTCGCCGTCCGGGGATCTTGCGCACGTGAAGTTCAAGGTCACCGTACCTGGCATCGCCAGGAGGTGTCCACTTGAGGCTGGTCATGGACAAATCTCCCGGTATCGCCGAAGCAACGACTCAACATCCTGGTCGAACCGCCGGCCGTGGTTCATCCGGCCTGGCAGAAAGTGAACCAGTTCATGTGCAATGCTACTCGCCCGTACCACTGGTTCGCCATTCCAGTCGGGTTCGAGGAGACAAATAATGACGTGTCGATGATACTTGAAAGAGGCGACGTGCGCGTGAGCCACCTCGCCCGGAGCGTGACTGCATTGAGAGCCGGGAACTACCCGAACTGACTGATGCGTGGGAAACGTCGGGAGCAGTCTAATCATCGTCTCCGCGATTGACGTGGCTTCGACTTCGCCAATCATGGGCCCTCCTTCGGCACGAACTGGTGATCCTGGAAGGCAATCCCCGTGTCGCCGGTGTGGGTCGGGAATACGTAGCCGCGACCATCGACGCCGAACCCGGTGACCTCAGGACGGCCACAAAGAGCACAGACGCGCTCCTGTTCGCCGTTCATTGGCTCCTCCGTCTCCGGTCGAGCCCGACAACTGCTGGAGCCACACCAGAAGTAACAGTTGCACATCTCCTCCGTCGTCGCGCCCAACGTCTCTACCGGAAAACTGCACCAGGGACACGGCTCCTTTGTCATGGATTCGCCCTCACTGCCTTCTCGGCTTCATCTCGGGACCAGCCCAGTTCGCAGAGATTCCTGACCCTTGTCTCCTGCGACTGGGACAGGGCCTCCAGAACCGGCTGCTTCGGATACCTGTCGGCCATCGACGGGTGGACGAAGTATCCGCTCTCCGAACCGCGAACGTTCACTGGACCCTTCCCGTTCCACTTCCGGCACGGACAGTCGCCGACGCCGTAGATGCCGGCAGCCGAACATCGGTTGCGGCGAACCTTCGGGTGGTTCCAGGCACCCCAACAGTGGCTATGTCCGCAGTCACGACAGTATTCGTTCCCGTGCTCATCGAAGAGGTAGTCCTCGGAAGGCCCTTGCTCGGCGGTCATCAAAAGACCACAGCCGCCGAACCTTATAAAGCCTGGCTGGCCGTGCTAATCCGTCTCAGGATTGAGGACTTTCTGCGCGTCCTCTAGCATCTTGTTCGCCCGGCGCATCCGCACCTCGAACTCCTGCAGCCGCCACTTCATCGCGTCCCGTTCCCTGACGATGGCTTTCTCTAGCAACGAATCCCGTTCAGTTCGAGTCGCGAGCAGTTCCGAGTTGAGGCTCGCGTTGACTGATTCGAGCTTGTGGATGGATGCGATGCTGTTCATCGCATCAACGATCGCCGTGGCATCCTCCAACGACCAGACTTCTCCAAGGATGATGTCCTCGGGTTCTAGATCCACCTTCAACTTGACCTTTCGTTCCCGGTCTTTGATGATCCACTCGATAGCGTGTTCGCCGTCCGGGGTCTTTTCCCAAGCAGACTCGGCGAGGTAGAACCTGGATTCGGTCATTTCCAATCCTTTATTCGAGACAATAGTGTCGAGTCATGACACCATGGAACATCACCCAACCCCCCTCCGCCATACTCGTTGTCTCCAGGACCAACAAACGGCTCGTAATCATAAGGATGTATCAACCTGTCGAATATGCCTGGTGAATGTTCATACCTGCGATGACACTTACGACACAATAGTACGCCGTTGGTCTCCACCGCAGCCCATTCCGGCCAGATTCTCACCGGATAAATGTGGTGGGCGTCCAACGATTTAGATCCGCCGCACAACCAACAGATGCCACCAAATTTCTTGTGTATTTTTCTAACCCATCTTTTTACATCGAGTCTGAGCCGGACGGCTTCTATGCCCACGACTTTCCCCCCGCGCCACATTGGTGATGCCGGTCCGGTCGGACGTCGTTTGGCTGCGTCCGACATCTTCTTTCTAGCCGCCTCATCATGTTTGGGTCCGACGTATATCCGTGGATCCGTTGCATGGGTCTTGCCAAGATTCCACGGTGGTTTGGTGGCCTTTCTGCCCCGCATAGCCACGGACTGTTTGGCCCTGACTTCTAAGGAAATCTTTTTGCCCCGCTCTTTGAGTCCGTAAAACCGTACCCGCACATCACTTTCCTTGGTCAATCCCTTATTCCATGGGCTGATGCCGAGTCTTAATTTGTGGCCCCGAACGATTCCGGCCGTTCCGTGTTCCACATGGTAACGAGCAGCACACACCCCACTGCAATATTTTCTGAGTCTTCCCCCGAGAGCACGATATGTGAAGCGACGACCACATTGAAGACAATCCGTCTCGATTGGCAGACGGATGTGACGGATTGTTCCTTTCTTCCCTGACGTTTTTTACGCCTCCTTCAATGGGTCAGTGATAATACAGGTGAGCGACCGTGTCAACGAGTCCGCCCAGGGAGCCGACCAACCCGACCAGGAACAAGATTCGGTCTGCGAGGCTTGGCGACATCACCACGCCCGCGCCGGCCGCCAGGGTCGACGCTATCAGTCCGTAAGCGACATGCGTCCGCCCGTGCCTGAAATCCTGGACCCACTGTTGCCAGTTCTGGGCTGCGAGGCTCATGCGTTCAATCGCCGCGAGGAACGACGCTCAGGTCGGTATTGATCTACCAGAAGATGAACGACCCGAACACACTACGCGGCAAACTACACAGCCGCGCCGGTTATATTAGGGCCACGAAGCCTGGCTCGACCGGATACGCCGGGCAGTTCCCGTCGTACCGGAACGTGCACCGGCTGCACCAGTTTCCTGTACTCGGTGCGAACTCGCCAGCAGCGATGCCGTTGACCACCGACTGGTAAGTATCTATCACCGCCCGGACACGCTCCGGCGTTCGAGGTGGTACGTCGTAGACCCGGCCCGTTCGCAGCGAATGGAGGCTGAGCAGTCCGACCTTTTCCCCTGGATGCGATGCCTCGTAGAGGGCCTGGTAAACCGTTAGCTGGTCGCTCTTTTCCGCATCCGACGGCCCAAGTTGCTTCGAAGTCTTGTAATCCAGAATACCCACCCTGCCGTCCGGCAGCCGATCCACCCGGTCGATGACGCCGTGCAACGGCACGGAAAGCCCATCGACCCCCCCGAAGAGTTCCACTTCGACCGCGGCGATTGCCGGCGGCGCCGCCTCGAGTTGTCCATGCAGGCGCTTGACCATAGCGACCGCCTCGTCGTAAGCCTTGTACTCCTCTTCCTGCGTTCGGAATCCGCCACGAACCCACCGCTCGTTCAGCGCACCCATGGCCGACTCGAGCGATGGTAGTTGACCCTTCATCAGTCCGACACCCAGGTGTTCGCAGGCGAAGTGGACCGATCGGCCAAGGCTGAAGTAACTGCGTTCGCCCTCGGAGAGCCCATCGAGGCGGGTCAGCTTCCAGCGCCAGCTACACTCGAGGTAGGTGGACGCGCTGCTGTTGCTCAGTCGGTTAAGGCCCGTCATCAAAACACCCGCAGGAACTCAGCCACCGACCCCCGTGAAGTGGGTCGAACAATGCCAGCCAATCAGGCTCCACCGGCGCTCTCCAGACAGAGGAGATGAACTCGATGTAATGGTCGTCAACGACACCGCATTCGATGCCGCATCCTCCACAGAACAGCGGTTCTCCAAGCACGGGCTGTCTAGGTTTCACTGTCACTCCATAGGCCCGGCGCGACCTGAGCCGCGTTCGACATGATCCACTCCTTCACCTGAGAACGCGCCAGCGATATCCACTCCGGCGATAGCGGCTCGATGACCGGGTTGCAGTCGACCTCGAAGAGCCGGAAGAGGTTGTGTGCCTCGCCGAGCGTGTCGGCGTGTCTGGCCTCGGGATAGTGGAGGTGTGCCTTGACCCCAAGGTTGTACGCCCATCGGCTGATTCGGATGTCGAGATTGTGCCATCCGCCGGGGTCCCAGTTTGGTTCGTGCGTTTGCTGGAATTGACGACTGAACTTGGTCGTGGAGAGACAGAATGCGTCGGCGAACCTGTCGCCTCGCCGACCCCAGCGGAATCCCTTATCCGCGGTCTCGACACGCCAAGCATAATACGGAAGATGGTGCGCGACGCAAATCACCTGGTTGTCAGTTCCGGGGACTATAACGCCGAAACACTTGTGCAGCTCGTACGCCTGTTGGCAAACAGGCTGTTCGCACGCCTCCATCTCCGCAAGCTTACGAAGCGTTGACGATACGTCCTGCTCGAAAACCATCAGGTCATCCTGTCCCCACAGGCGCTTGACCGTCCGTTCATACGGATGGTTCGTGTCGGCTCGATCCGCAGTGCACTCAACCTCCGTTACCGTATAGGTCTCCCTGGCTTTATCAAGGAAGCGCCGCGCATCCTGCTGCCGCACGGCATATTTCGGCAACGGACTGTAGGGATAGATTATCTGCATCAACCGTACCTGGCCAACATCGCGAGGGCAAACTTATCGGCGTCGTGCTCGAGTTCGGCGTCCTGCGCCTCCCACTCTTCCGGGTTTCTGTTGAGCGCCTCGATCTCAATTGTCGGATCGAATTGCTCCGGCCACCTGCCAGACTGGTCCTGCCACGCGTGCCGGTGCTCGTGGGCCAGAATGTAAATGACGAACTGCCTCCAATCCTGACAGACTACGTCACCGATGTATCCGGGCGTGTCACCATGGTCAACGACGCGGGGAAAATGACGCGGCATCCAGAGGAGAATGCTCCGGTGTTTTCCGTAAACATAACGGCCATATGGGCTCCTACCCGACAACCACTTCACGTGGATCGGCAATTCCGGCGCGCCACGCGGCTTGACCAGCATCGCGATGCCGTCGATCGCCGCCGTGTCGTAGGTCGTGCTATTCGAAGCGATCACAGCATCCCGCAGAAATCCATGAGGCGCAAGTTGCGGACGTATCGGCGTAACTGAGCCTCGGCCTCGGCCGGGCACTTGTCCGGCAGCGCGGAGGCGTCCTTGGCCGCATTGAGGTGCGCCGTCAGCAGGTCCACCGTGTCGAACCCGGCTTCCCAGACCGGCTCGAACACCGGGCCGCGACCCTCGAGAATCGAGATGCCGAACTTCAAGGAGCGGCAGATCGTCCTTAGCTTCTTTAGCCTGGAATAGCCCTCCTCTTTCTCCGCCAGCCGCCGGTTGTGGACCGCGAGTCCGTTCGTGCTCTTGTAGATGTTCTTCGATAGGCACGCAGTCGTGAGTGTGCGCCATCTGTCAAGATAGCCGAGGTCGAATATCATCGGCGCGTAGCTGGCCACGATGATGTTGAAATTGTTGCTCACGATGAACGGCACGGCTTTCTGGAGTTCGAACACGTGCTCGTCCACTTTCTCCGAGCCCGCGCCGCTGCCGGGGATGAAACGCGACCCGAGATCGGCCGTGCCGCTAAGCACGTCTTCCGTGTCCGCCAGAACGAAGCTGAACGTATCCAGGTCAGAACCCTCATGCTCCATGCGCCATGCATGAGATCCGATATTCGTTTTGAACAGGAGCGTGCGGGTGTACGTCAAAGTCCCAGCTCCTGGGCGCGTTTGTACGCCGCCTCCAGCGTCTTCCAAAGCGCCTCGCCGTCAATGCTACCATCCGGCCCCTTCGGCGGCTCTTGCGGGAAGAGCTTGAACACCTCTTCGACCCTGGCCATGCGCAGCTTCAGCGACACGAGTTCGTTGAGCAGCGACGAGATGTCAAAAGACTGTACCGTCGGTTGGAAGCCATATTGAAGTCCTGTCTGGCTAGCGCACCAGTGCTGCGTTCCGTACGGAACGAACATGCCGCAGCTTCCGCAAGTATAGCCGGTCGCTATGGTTTGTTCGCTCATCTTCGTCCTCTCTTAGGCGCATCGCAGGCGTCTCCGACCCGGTGTCGGCACATGACGCCGCCGGTGAGCTTCGCAAAACAGAGGTTCAGGTTACGCCTCGATTCCCGGTCGTAGACCAATGCGTGATCCCGTTCGTGGTGCCCGCATATCAGGCACTGTCCGGTGGCCGAGTAGAGGGATGGCTGCATCACTTCCGCTGGCATCGACTTCACAAGGCCGCACGGGTATATGCTGATACGGACTCAGGCTTCGAGTCCGCAGCGAGTGCAGGTTCTGCGGATCGTGTTGAGCAGCGGTTCCAATGCCCGGTACTGACTGGCTCGCTTGGCCAGCTCTTCGGCAACGGATACCCGACGCCACGCGTGGCCCAGAAGCCAGCAGACGGCGTTCATGGAATCTCCGTCTCCGTGATCTCCGCCCAACGGTTGTACGCCCTGGCCAGTCGATTCAGCGAATCGAGGAACGCCTCGGATAGCGGCCAGCCGTCATCCCCTTGAGCCACCAAGGATCGCGCTGCCCGGATGAGCGCGACGGTCTCCTCTTCGTGTTCATCGAACAATCGCCCATAATCGGTTATGGTTCTCTCGGCCATCGTTTAATCTCCTCGTCGTTCAGTCCGCGGGCGATGTGATCGCCAGAATGCCCAAAGGATTCGGTGCATAAAAAAGGGTGATATGCGCCAGGTCGTTCGAGTTGAGCGTCGCAGATTGCGCCGGGCATGTGCGGGCGGATGAGGCTCGCTTCCCTGGTCTCGTTCGGCCATATGCGAACCCAGTCAAGCGGACGAAAGCCCATTGTAATCGTGCTCGAGTTGATTCTGTACATCCCGCACGCCTTTCCGTGTTCCAGAGATGCGAACGATGAGCGTCCAGTTCGGGCCGAACCAGTCTACCACCGTGAAATCCTCGAGCGAGCAGACCGTCTCCCACTTTCTGTCGCTCATTTCGAATCCTGAGAGAACAGTATCGTAAGGCTTCGTTGCCCGTCGTACTGGTCAACGACCAGTATCTGTCCGGCGGCCACTTCGTATCCGAGTCCGGCCACCGCGTCCTGGATCGCCTTGACGAGCCGTTTCTGCTCCTCGTCCTTCGGCAACGGCGGGCCTCGCACGGACCACATTCACTTGCTCCCGGGTCCGAGGCACGCGTACTCGTCGTCATCGCTCGTCTGCGTCCACGTGTGCGGCCCCGCTTTGCCGTGCCGGCAAATATCCACGCCCTCATGCCCGGGGCCTCCCGTACCGTCCGGTGTCGTTACGCTTGGAGTCGGTTGTGCTCCGTTAACGCCCGGCGCCGTTGATTGGTTCGATGCGACAATGCCGGCGTCGTTCCTGGCTTTCATCGGGCGTGGACATTCATTTACAGCCTGCTGGTTGGGGTGCTTGTCAAAATCATCAAGGGATGGTGCCGTGCGGAGGGCGTAGCTAATTGCCCGACGGCGCAGTATTACGTTCTCCAGCAGTACGGCCTGTTCAAGCGCGTCGTCGTCTGCTCGATGACTGTGCCCTCGACCCCACTGAAGGTCGGCGGGGATCTTTTTCTTGATCGCGTCGTTCCAGTTTCTTTTGCCTGAGACGCCCAAGTAAAAGCTCTTGACCTCGAGACTGTTTGGTCCGAAGGGGTTACGTCCCAGGAAGTGATGGAAGTACCAAGCACAGAAGAGCCAATCGTAAGAGCCGAAAGAACAAAACACTGGACGGCCTCCGAGCGATTTAGCCCACTTGCCGAAACGGTCCATTGCCTCCGCTGGTTCCGCCCCGCTCAATTCCAGTTGTGATAAGTCGAGCCCGTTGACCTCCATTGCTTTCGCGTCCACCTTTGCGCCTGGCAATGGTTTCAGTTCGATGTAAAAAGTCTTCGTATGATCTCCGACAACCACGGCACCAATCGAGAGCAGTGAGTTGTCGCCGGGACACTGACCACTACACTCAACGTCGACACTGATCCACGTTTCGTAGTACGCCCCACCGACGCGATTCTGTTCGTCTGTTTCGGTACTCATTGCGATTATCCTATCGGTTACCTGTATTTAGTCGCAGAGATC
>JAKASN010000053.1 GCA_021819025.1 Actinomycetes bacterium
GGACTACGTAGTCAAAGAGACAGCGTCAAATCTTTGGCGCAATCGCCTCATGAGTCTTGCCGCAGTGCTCACCATCGCGGTGTCTTTGGCTTTGGTAGGGTCATCTCTCTTGATCAAGCAGGGAGTTTCTGTGGCGACCAGCCAGTGGCAAGGAGGCACCCAGCTACTTATTTTTTTGGAGCCCAACGCGACGCCAGCACAAACCAGTGCCATCGGCGACCAACTCAAGGCGACCTCGGCGATAAAGAGCTATTTTTATGTCAATCAGGCTCAGTCCTACGTGGAGTTCAAGCGTCTCATGGCCAACCAGCCTGACTTGCTCTCTTCGGTCACCCAATCGCAGATTCCCCCATCCTTTCGCGTGGCTCTGAAGGATCCAGCGGAGGCGCCGGCGATCGGTCAGATCTTTAATCAGCAAGTGGGAGTACGCAACGTTGAATACAATCGAGCCGCCATCGACACCATGCTGAAGATCTCCTCCATTGCCCAACTTGTCATCCTGGGTTTGGCAACAATTCTGCTTCTTTCTGCTTCGGTGTTGATCTTGAACGTGATTCGCGTGGCAATCTTTTCTCGTCGACGCGAGGTCGCGGTGATGAAGCTCGTTGGAGCTACCAACTGGTTTATCCGGATACCCTTCATGCTTGAGGGCTTGTTGCAAGGTCTAGCCGGAGCGATTGTCGCCGCCATTGCGGTAGCGGGCGTTCGTTCACTGTTTGGATATGTGATCCACCACTTTCGAGTGCAGCTCCTAGCCTCGTTCGTGCTCTCGGGACACGACTTGGTGATGACGGAGATTTTTGTCGTTGCCATCGGTACCTTGGTGGGAGCCGCGGGATCTTTGTTGGCAGTTAGACGATATCTAGAGGTCTGAGGTCCCCTCGAGGTCCAGGTGTCCGAGAGAAGATCGCTTGGTGTGGCGTTTGTTTGCGGTGCGGGTGGATCCACCGCGGCGTCTAGAGATCGTCACTCGATGATCCCAACCAGCGGAGGTTTCCGATACCAGATCTCCTTTCTAAGCGGTAATCGAAGTCGATTTGCAAGTTCTTAGGCGCGCCACGCTGTCGCTTTGGTGCACCAAGGAAGACAGGGCATGACATAGACCAGGTCAACTTTCCTCGCCGCAGCAAATGCACCGTTTGGCTGCAGCACCAGGACATTGATCCCTCTGAGTTCGGCCATATACCATCAGTTGGATGAACCCAGATTGCCCAGCGCGCAAATCGGTACCTCACCGGACGGCTTTGCCTGCTTTAGGGCGAGGCAAGCTCGACAACTACGCCGGTTTCGCATAGTCCAACCGCAGCCCTGACTTAGGTGGCGGCTGCGGCGCCGTTATGGATCGATCCTTTACGTTCCAGCTCTGGGGGCGAACTATGGAAGCGGTGCTGGGGACGCGAGAGACGCCGGTGTGCAAATGAATCGGCGCGCAAAACCATTTGCACCCCATAGGTCGCTACGGGGGTGGTGGCTGGATTAGCTCCGGCATCGCTGATTGGGCCACCCCCTTGTAAAATACCGGATGCTCTGCCTTCTCTAAAAACGCACGGGCGAGATTGCTGTCAACGGTCATGAAAAATTGCATGAGAATGGCCACGAAAAATGCATACGGGATAGCTGCGAAGCGCGGTGAGGCGTCGGCAGTGTTTGTCGAACCCGTTGCCTGCGAATGCTTGCTCGGCGAGTGCGGTTTGGCGCCTCACTCAAGTTGAGCGGGCAAAGGCGTCTCCTTCCCGCGCGGCCACAGGAGCAACTTTGTGCCGGGATAGCCTCTCCAGGGTCAAGGCTGAATTACCCCGCTTGAGAGAAGAGCTAAAACGCGATTTGAGTCCACGTACTTCCAGCGTTGGTGGTGAGATAGAAGCTACTTTGGAGTTGACCGCTTACCGCCGAACCCGGCCAACCCAGAATGGCAAATGCTTGCGTTGGATTGGTGTAGCCGAGGTCAAAGATAGGAACTCCTCCTGTGCCCAGCGGGTTGTTCGGAAAGGAAAAGGTGGTCCAGGTCTTTCCAGCATTGCTGGTGGAGTAGATAAAACTTGCCCCCGACTCAGCCGCCACCGAGATATTGTTCGCAGATCCCGCTGCGACAGCACTCATGTCGCCGCCCAGAGGGGGGCTGGGCAAAACTTCCCAGCTCGCGCCGGTGTTGCTCGATATGTCAATTTCTTTTTGCGAGGATCCTGCTGCGACGCCCAAGGTGCAACCCATCGCGATTCCGTCGCTTGGGGCAGACGCCTCGGTAGCGAAGAGCGAGCCAATGGCAAAGATCGAGCCGTTGCCTAGATGCGATGAAACGCATGGCGGGGTGATGCCCTGCCATGCGGTGGATCCCGGAGCGGCATAGTAAGCCGAGGGCGCCGCCGCCTGGGGGATCGTGATAAGTTGACCGGCGGAGTTTTGAAAGTAGATCGCTTCGTAGCTGAGTTGGGCCGGCGCCGTCACGATGGAGAAGGATGAAGGCGATACGGCGATATTGGCGCTGATGAGTTCGGCGTTACCAGAAGTGGTGGGAGAGGGACCCTGGTGCGGGGCGACTGTCGCCGTTACGTTGCCGTTGGCTATTTCGAGAGAAGTCACCGCCTCGGTAGTGCCGATCCCTGAGATCCCTGGCACTGAGACCGGACTGAAGGACGCGCCGCCATTGCTGGTGACATAAAGGCCGGGGTCAAAAGCATATCCCACGCTGGCATTGGCGAAGCGAATCTCCGCCGCACCGGAAGTCGTTCCTGCGGTGGTGTTGGAGGCAAAAAAACCACGCGTCGTCAAAGGGATTCCCGAGAGGGGGTTCGCAGTCCACGAAGCACCGGTATTGGTGGTTACTGCGAGTACCGCGCAGTACTTGGTGGCGCTCGAATTGCATGGAATGCCACCCAGGACGAAGCCATCGCTATTGGATATGAAACTTGCCGAGGAGGGCGAGAAGCTTGCTGGCACTGCGCCAAAGCCCGCTTGCACGGCGGAAGTCGTATTAGTGGTCGCAGCCGTGGTGGAGGAATTCGCCGCTGAAGTTGTAGTAGCGGAAGCTGCGGTGGAGGCGGTGGCGCTGGTTGTCGATCCGGTATTTCGAAGTTGGCTATAGGCAACCAGCGAGGCGATCACTACAACCGCGGCCGCTGCGACCGTAAAGATCGCATATCTTCTGCCCTTGGAGTTAGCGACTTCCCTGCTTTTCTTTTCGGCCATGCGCTTCCTTGTCCTAATATTTGCCGGCTTCTCTCACAATATAGATTCGTCAAGAAGTGGGGCACCACTTAGAGATTTATCGCAATTGGCGCCACTTCACGTGCCGTGGTGCAAGTTGAGTTGGGAGATACCACCAAGGGCCTCCTGAGACTTTACCTTGCGCATGGCATACACCGTTGATGCGCCTCCAACAATAGGCACGATCACGATCACCATCAAGAGCGAGAGGTTGATGGCGTCGAGGTTGGGAACATTGATTCCGGTGGAGATGGAAAAAGCGGCCAGGTGTGGAAAGAGCAGGGTAAAGATCGCACTGGTGATAAAGACGAGGCCTCCTATGCCCAAGGTGATCGAGGCGATGGTGCGGCCGACAAAGCTGCGGCTATCCAGGCTCAAGCCACGACGTTCCATGGACCGTCCGAACATCGCCCCAATTGCGATCTGGGCAACCATAGTGCCGGATCCAAAGAGAGCACCCGGTAGCCAACCCAGGGCCGCGCTCGGCATCGCCGGAGAGATCGTAGTGTAGAGAATGGTCGCGAACGCACCGGTGCCCATGCCTGCGATCAGCCCATGCAACGTCGCAAGGCCGATCGGAGGCTGGCGTCGCGCATCGAGAGGAGGAAGGATGCGGTCGACGAAGGGGAGGAGATGAATGGTGGTTCCACGGGTGCGCATTACCAGCCCGGAGATCGCCATCAACGTGCCGACTGCGATATATACCACGGCTTCGACCTTTGGCGACGACATCCATCGGGTGAGAGCGAAATAGGAGAGCTCCGAGAAGATCGCTCGCTGCAGAGTGAATCCCAAAGAAAAGAAGAGCCCTGCACGAAGGCCACCTCGCGTGGAGTAGCTTCCCACCGCGTAAGAGAACGTGATCGGCCAAGTGTGTTCGTCCGGCGTTACCCCGTGTATGGTGCCGAGAAGCAGGGCGACACCGAGGAGTCCTAGCAGCGGCAAGTTGTGCGGCTGCAATATCGAGGCAAAGATCATCATGAACTACCCTTCTGGCATTGCTCACAGAGGCCGAAGATTTCGACGCGATGCGAGGTGGGATGAAAAGAGCCATAATCGAGTCCCTCGAGCTGGCACTCAGCGAACTCTTCGACTTTTTGGCACTGGGTGCAGACCATGTGGTGGTGATGGGTCGGAGAGCAAAGGCGATAGCGGAGCTCTCCGTTGATCAAGATCACCTGCGCAAAGCCGATTCGTGTCAGCGTCTCAATGATGCGATAAGCGGTCGTAAGGCCTACGGTCTCGCTCTTTTGGGCCGCCTCATAGAGTTCTTGAGGAGTGAGTGCACGGTCCGTAGTCAGCAGAACCGCGAGAAGCGCCTCCCTCTCTTGGGTAAAGCGTTGTCCTAACTGATGGAAACGTAAACGGATCTCAGATTTCAGCTTCTCATCATCGCGGTTGCTAGCGGTCACGGCACTGCCTTATCGAAAATGGTTTTCAATAACTAAAAGGATAGCGCAGACGGATTTATTCCTGGCTGTGATATTCGCATCGCGTACTGGTGTTTGTGGTCAGGAGTTGCTAACTTCTGGTGCGAGGCGCCAAGTCTTTAGGAGTCGATGATCTTGAGTTATGAGAGCGCGGATCCACCTCGAGAGGTGTGGGACTATTTTTTCGGCGGTGCCGGGACAGAGGTCACCATGAAAAAAAATCGCAGTGACTGGGACGCGGTGGTGTTGCTGCCCAGAGTACTTCGCGATGTTGCCAAAGTTGATTTAAGCGTTTCGCTCTTGGGGGCTCGCGTTCCCGTGCCGGTGGTTGTGGCACCGATGGCTTTTCTGTCATTGCTGTTCCCCCAAGGTGAACTTGTTCTTGCTCGAGCTGCGGCGCGCCATCAGCTTTCGTTTTGTCTGTCGACGCGCTCGGGAGTTCCGCTCGAGGAAGTGGCCCGAGCGTGGCATCAAAGTTGCGATGAGGCTACGTCACCGACAGGACCGAGGCCACAGCTCATGTTGCAACTCTACGTGATGCGTGATATGGGAATTACCGAGTCACTGCTGAGCCGGGCCATTGCGGCGGGATTTGATGCCGTGGTTGTGACCGTTGACGTGCCCTACATTGGCGTTCGACGTCGGGATCGTGCTAATCAGTTGGTGATTCCCGATGAGTTCCTCCAAGCTAATGTCAAAGAGGAACTTGCACAACAAAGTGATGACCCGCTGGTTTCCTTCGGAGGCGGTGTCTCATCCGCCAAATACTCTCGTCTCGCCCAAAACCCCAGCATGACTTGGGAGACCGTCTCTAAGCTGCGCGATGCGAGCGCGTCGCTTCCAATGGTTCTCAAAGGGGTTCTCGACCCTGCTGACATGGCGTTGTGTGGAGGCATGAACATCGACGGCGTAGTGGTCTCAAATCATGGCGGACGACAACTCGATGGGGTGATTTCCACGCCGAGGGCTCTGCATGCCATGCGTGAAGTTGAGCGCTTGCCCAAGAGTCTTTTGGTAGACGGATCAATTGAGAGCGGCTCGGACGTGTTGCGGGCTCTGGGCCTTGGTGCCGGTGCGGTGATGATAGGCCGCTACTTCGCGCGGGCTTTGGCTGTTTCAGGCGAGAGCGGCTTGGAAGAGGCCATGAGTTTGTTGGTGGAGGAGATTCGGGTGGGAATGGCACTAATGGGACTCGACCGGCTCTCAGATATGGGATCTCAGCAGATTCGTGTTCCTGGGTGGTTTTGATACCGACCCTTGGTTGTGGCGGTGGTCCGTCGCGGGCTAGCATCTATGTGGCGTGAACGATAGACCGGTGGGAATTTTCGATAGCGGGTTTGGCGGGCTTACCGTGCTCCGTGCTATTGCAGACCTGATGCCTGACGAAGAGCTCATCTACATTGGTGACTCCGCTCGCTACCCCTACGGGCCTAAGACAAAAAACTCGGTCACGCGCTTTTCAATCGAGATCGCCGATTATCTTATCGAGAACTTTGGCATAAAGATGCTGGTGGTTGCCTGCAATACCGCCTCAGCATTCGCGTTGCCAGAACTGCTGGAGCACCTTTCGATCCCCGTGGTGGGAATGATCGATCCCGGGGCTCGGGCACTGGCCCTCGCGTCAGTGGGAGAGAGAATTGGGGTTATCGGTACCGTGGGGACAATCTCTTCGGGCGCTTATCAAACCAGACTCGCGGAGATCGCACCAAAAAAGAGACTCGTCTGTGCTGCGACTCCAGGATTCGTGGAGTTCGTCGAACGTGGTGAAACCGAATCTGACCAGCTCAAAGTCTTGGCCGAGCGGCTCCTGCGCCCCATTGTGGACGCCAAGGTGCAGTCGCTGCTTCTCGGCTGCACTCACTACCCTTTCTTGGCTAGGGCAATTTCTGAGGTGGTGGGACCGGAAACGATCTTGGTTTCCTCGGCGGAGGAAACAGCCTTTCAAGTCCGCGCTGAGCTTATCGGGCGCAACTTGCAGGCTATCGAGAGCCATGGCGGGGACGTCACCTACATCACTTCGGGCGATCCCGCGGACTTTCGACGAGTGGGCAAGAACCTCCTCGGTATTGACTTGGGCGCGGTCGAGTCGGTGCATTGGGACTGAGAGGACCTGGGTGGGTATTGGTGAATCAGGCGACCCGAAAGAGCTTCTCCTGGGGAGCGTTAGTGTTAAATTGCGCTGGCCTTACCGCCAGCTAATCCCCAGTCGGGAGCTGCTCGACCGATTAGAAAGCTGAAGATGCGATCCAACGACAGGGGGCTCGATGAGCTCCGACCCGCGCTGATAGAGCGTGACTTTACCGAGATGGCGCTGGGATCTGCGCTCATTACCATGGGGCGTACCAAGGTTCTCTGTACGGCATCGATGGAGGAGCGCGCCCCGGCCTGGCTGCGCGGTAGCGGCAAGGGATGGGTTACTGCCGAATATTCCCTCTTGCCGGGATCTACCCCGGACCGCACCGCGCGCGAGGCCGCCAAGGGAAAGCAGTCCGGAAGAACTTTAGAAATTCAACGCCTCATTGGGCGCTCGTTGCGCGCCGTTGTGGATCTGTCGGCTCTGCCTGAGGTGCAAATCGTAGTCGACTGCGATGTAATTCAAGCAGATGGTGGCACCCGTACCGCTTCGATCGTGGGAGCATATGTAGCGCTGTCTGACGCACTGTCACGCCTTGGGGCGATGGGAAGAGTTTCGCATCGGGCATTAGTCGGCCAATGCGGTGCGGTGTCGGTGGGAATCGTGGACGGCATCGCGATGCTTGATCTCGACTACTCCGAGGACGTTCGAGCTGAAGTCGACATGAATGTAGTGATGACCGCCGAAGGAAAGTTCGTGGAGATCCAAGGTACCGCCGAAGAGCGGACTTTTGACAAAGATCAGCTCGATGAGATGCTTTCCTTGGCTGAGCACGGCATCTCTTACCTCATGGACCTCCAATCAGTGACCATTGCCGAGGCACCTTTGCCGCGCAAGAGGTAGGTCAAAGTGCGGTGAAATTGATCTTGGCCACGCATAATTCTGGAAAGCTCCAGGAATTTGAACGCATCCTTGCGCCGAAGGGAATCACGGTTCAAGCTCTTGGGGCGAAGAGCGTCGCGCCCCAGGAGAACGGAGACTCGCTCGATGCCAACTCTCTTATCAAGGCCAACGCTGCTTATGCGGAGTATCGTTGCGCGGCGTTAGCCGACGATTCCGGCCTCTTTGTCGATGCATTGGGTGGCCTCCCTGGGATCCATTCCGCTCGATACGCGGGAGTCGGTTCCAGTGATGAGCAAAACCGTGCCAAGCTCCTCAGGGAGATGGCGAATCTGGGATCCCATCAGCGAGATGCAGAATTTCGCTGTGTCATCTGCCTCGTAGCGCCGGAGCTTTTTGCGGTGCCGCAGTACTATCTCGGGATTGTCAAGGGGCGGATTGCAACGGCTCCCAAAGGGAACGCGGGCTTTGGCTATGATTCTCTCTTTGTCCCCGACGAGAGCGACGGGATTACTTTTGCGGAGATGTCCGAGGACGAGAAGAACGCCATCTCCCACCGGGCACGTGCCATTGAGGCTATGGTTGTTGCGATCGATTCAAGGCTGCGAAGTTGATGGCGTCGACAAAGGTGGATAATCAAAGCCTGCTCCGAGTGGGAAGGTCACGGTGTTACCGTGGCTGGTTGCCGAAGTTTTTTCGTATCGGCGTGCGAAGCTAAAGTAATTTTGTGCCCGAAGAACCCCTCGATGAACAAAGCCATAGGAGACAAACCGAATGGCGAGAGCGGGCGGCAAATACCCGCAAGCGAAAATCCGAGGTTGCCGCGATCGACGCAGCGCTTGTTCTAGCACAAGGCAGAAGCTTTGACGACGTGTCGATGGACGAAGTCGCAGCCTTGGCAAAAGTCCGAGTCTCCACGATATACAGTCGTTTAGATC
>JAKASN010000054.1 GCA_021819025.1 Actinomycetes bacterium
CACGGGTAAATCGATCCCGGCCCAAGTGCCACTAAGATCGAATCGTCAATCGGGCGCTTAGCTCAGCTGGTTAGAGCGCAGCCTTCACACGGCTGAGGTCGGGGGTTCGAGTCCCTTAGCGCCCACTCGGGGTTACCGACAAAAGTAACCCCACCATAACGACAGAACCCAGCGCGGCGATGCCATTATCGTCGCATACTGTGACAAACCAATCAGCACCGGGCTCTAAGCGCCGGTGCTGATTGGTTTTTGGGAACTGAAGCTGTTTTTAGGGCTGCGGGGACAAGGTGGTCGTCACAATGAGCCCGAACTAAATCGGCGCTCAGCTACGTCGGGGCGTAGTCGGCGTAGCTGACCCGCCTTCGTTTGGCACGCATGGGCTGGGTCAAGGAATCTTGTTCCGCCTTGTCCCGAAACGCCTTGATCTTTCTCAGGTTTGCCGCCATGGTAAGGATCGCCACGAAGATGGACTGGGCGGCGATACCTCTTACGCGGCGCCTCCCCGGCGCTGCGAGCGACTCATGCGCCGGATCTTTGATATAGCCGTTCAGCCCTTCGATGGTATTTCGCAGCGTCGCATAGCGCTTGGCCCATGCTCGCGATCCAAAGGCGAGCTCCTGGCGATGGCGTACTCCCACATCGGGTGCGATGGTAACCGAAGCGGCCGAGCAAATCTTCGCCGGGCACGACGGAGCGTCAAACACCTTGGCTTTGGGAGAACCCGCCTGATTCGAAGATGGCCGAATCGGACATTTCACCCCGGGACGCTTTCCCAGAGCCGTCAGGATCATGAATGTCGCCTCTTGCATCGGCCGCTTCACCATGATGCGCAGTATATACAGTTGAACTGCCTACAATCAAATGACCGGTCACGTCTCGAAGTGCCAGCTCGCTCGACCGGATTGAATGGTCCAAGCTAGACGCAGAACTCGGCTCGTGTCTGCTCGCCACTGACCTTGGAGAATCACTCCGGATTACACCTGCCTCCGTTCAGAGTGAGCGCCAATTAGATCGATTTTCGGGTGATGCGGGTGGAAGCTGCTCCAACTGAGGAAGCATCTCATCTGATAAACATGGGTGGAAGGGCGTTCGAACATAGACATTCCGTCGATGCCAGTGTGCAACGCAAAATGCTATACTAATTGCATGGCACAGTTGGTCACTCGCATCGACGAACAACTCGCAAGCGACGTCGACGAACTCGTGAAAGAGGGTGTGGTGACCAGTCGCTCCGAAGCGGTGCGCATGGGGCTGGAACAACTGATCGACCGTCACCGAAGGCAACGGGTTGGAGCGCAAATCACCGAAGCGTACCGACGGTTACCACAGACAGGTGAGGAAACGACGGGCCTCGACGAGGCGACAAGGGCGCTCGTCGAGGAGGAGCCGTGGTGACTACGCCCCGACAAGGTGAGATTTGGTGGGCTGAGGTCGAGACTGCTCGTCGGCCCGTCCTCGTCGTGACCCGATCGGAGGCAGTCGAAGTTCTATCTGGCATCGTCGTTGCGCCCGTTACTCGAACCATCCGCCAAATACCAACCGAAATCTCACTCGGTGAACCAGAAGGACTTCGAGCAGATTGCGTCGCCTCGTTCGACAACCTCCAAAGGATCCGTCGAAGCGCGTTGACCGAAAAGGCTGGTGATCTCGGCCTGCGGCGAGACGAAATCTGCCTAGCGGTTAAAGCGATGACTGACTGCTGAGCAGTTCCGCGTCGTCGCTCCGAAATGGACCATCCGGCGCGACTGTCACATGCCTTGATCGACATACCGATTCAAGGTGTCCTGATTCGACGGGCCAGGGGACAGGGTTTGAACGAAGGCTCGTTACCTGCACCTACGTCGCAAGAATCACGACGTCGTACCTGGAGGAAGGTCTCCAGTTAGTTGTCGTAGACCACCCGTGAAATCCTCTCGCTGCTTGCGTATTGTGAATCAGCATGAAGAAGATCTTGCATAGCTACTTGCAGACCGCCCGCGCCGCCGCCGTCTGGAAGTTAGACGGCCTTTCGGAGTACGACATCCGTCGCCCTCTTGTCCAGAGCGGGACCAACCTCCTCGGGATCGTCAAACACCTCACGTGTGTCGAGCTCGGCTACTTCGGTCCCGTCTTTGGTCGACCCATGGGTCAGCCCAATCTCTGGTTCGAGGATGACGTTGAGTTCAACGACGGCCTCTTCGTACGAGCGGACGAATCGAGGGATGACATCACTGGGAACTATCGCAGAGCGTGCGAGACTTCGGATGCAACAATCGATGCGTTGGACCTTGAGACGGCAGGCTCCGTGCCGTGGTGGGGCGATTATCCCGTCACACTCCACCACGTACTTGTTCACGTCATCGCCGAAACCTACCGGCACGTTGGGCACTCCGATTTTGCTCGAGAGCTCATTGACGGTTCGATTGGCTACGCCGCGGACGATAGCAACCTCCCTGAGCATGACAGCGCGTGGTGGCGCGCCTACCACGATCGGGTTGAGGACGAAGCACGTCGAGCGTCGAGTTGACTTCGTCGATTCAGCCCAACGTTCATCGTTAGGGGGTTCGAGAAACAGGGATTCGGGCTCGTTTCCGGACCTACGATGGCCAGCGCCGCTAAGACGGCGCTGCGTTGCACCTTATGAACTGAGGGGCAAGGGGGTTCGAACATAGTCGCGTTACCTCCACTCCGAAGTTGCCGAAAAACCGAGGCTGTCGTGATGGTGCGTTCACGGATTCACTCGCCGGGTGTGCCGACAATGTTACTTACGAACCCCCTTCATTCGTTGCGAAGTGACTCGACGTCATCGTGGCCATGTTTGTTGCCACCCGATTGGGCCAACTAAGTTTTTCAAATCGCGTGATCTGTCAATGGCCAATTCAAAGTCCTCGCTGGTGGCCGCGGGTATCGATGGACGGCGATTGGCACTTCGGCCATGCACGGACTCGTCTTATTCGAGACGGAGCCGACGGGCAATTACTTCAAGGTCCAGTCGCGAGCTGGCCACGTCGTAAACAAGCTGAAATGCTTCGTCATCGGTGAACTGCGGGGCTAGGCCGTTGAGATCGCAGAATACAACCGTGCTCAGCCACGCGAGTCGCTTGTTACCATCCACGAGGGCGTGGTTCTTGCCCATCGAATGTAGGAGTGCAGCGGCCTTGAGACTGATGGTTTCGTAGGCGTCTTCACCAAAGGCACTGGACCGGGGGCGATTGACCGCTGAGTCCAACAATCCAACATCACGAACCGGACCGATTCCAAGGGTTCGAATCATCCCGATGATGTCCTCGAGTTCGAGATATTCGATTTTGTTCATGTAGAGCTAAGCCGCTCCAGGACATCGCTCCAGCGTGTCGCCATGCGACGAGTTGATTCGTCGACCCGCGCTACATGGCCGGACCGCTCGAGTCGGTCGAGCACCGCGCGGCGAATGACTTCTTGACGTGAGACGCCTTCAAATTCGGAGAGGGAGGCGAGCGCCTCCTCGAGAGTGGCGTCGATTCTAAGGGTGAATGCCATTCAATAATGATACCACTGCGGTATCAACTAGCAACTCTCGGTACTTGGTCTTCGAAAGCCCTAGTTGTAGGCCCGCGACCAGGCACCAAAAATGTGCCGTCGAGGACACCGATGCCGTCGGTCCGTTCGCCGCACCATGATTGAAGGCCGCCTGGCGAAACGCATGAAGATTCGTGTGGCCGGTTCTTATTGTGTCCCTTAAGGTCCACTCGTTGTCTATATCGCAACATTCTGCCTGGCAGATCCGCTACCTCTATTTCTGCTCACGGTTATAGCTGGAATTGCTAGGCCCTAGGAACGGGCATCGCGACTACTGGTTACGATCGCATACTTCGTGATGGCGACGCTTTGTTGGGCAAATCCTAACAACCCTTGAGTTGTACACCGTGTATGTTGTATACTATCCTCAGATGGGAAGTGAATCTTGAACTCGTGGAGTCCTGGCTCGATGACCTCGATCAGAACTCTTACGAACAAGTTGTCGCTGCTCTGGAGTTGCTCTGTGACCGAGGCCCACAGCTTGGACGTCCGTTGGTCGATGCCGTGAAGGCATCACGTCACAAGAACATGAAGGAGTTGCGTCCTGGCTCTAAAGGGCGCTTCGAGTTGAGGATCCTCTTCGCGTTCGATTTCGAACGAAACGCAGTTCTGCTAGTGGCGGGAGACAAATCGAGAAGTTGGAAGAAGTGGTATGAGGTGAACATTCCGGTTGCTGATAGCCGCTTCGATGACCACATTAGGAAACAGAAAGGAGGACTTTGATGACAAAGAATCTGGAGCACTTGCTTGAAAGGCGTCCCGTCAACCGCGAGGTTGTGGAGACTCACAAAAAACGAATGCTAGAGGAAGTCCGGGCTTATCGCCTTCGCGAGCTACGCGAGGCTTCTAACATCACCCAGGTGGAACTTGCTAGCCGCCTGAAGGTCAGTCAGAACCGCGTCTCACGGATCGAGCATGGCGACATCGAACGCGCGCAGCTCGACACGCTACGCAAGTATATCGAGGCGGTCGGTGGTGAATTGAGAGTCGAGGTGGAAATTGGCGACGAACGTTTTCTGATCGCGTAACTTTCTGCAGAAGTAGTCGGCCTCGCTGGATTAAACCTGGCTTCATTGTGCGATAAATTTCTCAGCCGATGTTTCGTTGAAGTAGGTACTCACAATTACTGCCAACGGTATGCCCGATAGCGCATGAAATCATTTATGACCGGACGAAGTCGTACGGCGAAGTATGGATCCCACTTTAAATACAGGTCGGTTCTCACTGATCAGTAACGAAATCCGCCGGGACTTTCTGAACGGATTCGACTCATTCTGGGGGATCTGCGACTTATGTGCTAACCAGTTCGTCCACGACTATCCCTCATGTTCACACCTTCTCCTCTCAGGGTTCGCCAGATTGTGCTCGCGTCCAGACCAAGTAAATTGCCAATCATCGTTGAAGAGCTTCCGGCCGGTAGGCCTCAAATACGAGTTATACCTGCTCAGGGGTGAGCGGACGGTTTCGCCTTGGAACCCCGCGTCGCCTTAGTACGTTTGATACAGTCGTGTGATGGATACGAAATTGGGCAGCGAGTTCTTCGATGGTATTTCCTGTTCGGTAGGCGACAATAAGATCATCGATTTGTCGCGGATCTAGGCGAATCTGGCTCTGTTTGGGTACATAGTTCCTGAGAGGGATTTTATCGTTTGAAGATCCTTGGGGACTCTCTCCTCTTGTTTTCCACTCCATAACTATCCTCTGAGCAGGGTGTAAAGGGTTGGAAAGTCCTCGCATCGCCTCCAACAAAGTATCCGTATGCGAACCCTGCACCTTAGCGGTGCTCCGGGTACCAGCCTAAGGCATACAGCCCGACGTGGGCCGTGACGTGGTCGTCGCTGGATTCCACACTGACGGGGTTGGTTGAATTACTGTGCATCTCTGAGATGCCCTTCTTGTTTGGTAGCTGGCTTGTCTTGCAATAGCAGTTTCCCCTACAGGAAGTGCACCTTCGCGCATTTCGGACTGACGCTCAGGCGGACAGGCGAATTATCCGGGCTAGGTTCAGACGGTAACTACTTTAATCAGTTCTTCGAGACCAGTGAAGTCGTCTGGGTTGCGTGTATAGAGCGTCAGGTCGTTGGCGTGCGCGATTGCCGCGATCAGTAGATCGGCCATGCGTGATGGGTGCGTTCGGCCGGTGCTGGCAACAGCCGCAACTACTTGACCAAAACTACGTGCGGCTGCTGCACCGAAGGGGATAGGTTCGAAGGTCGCCTCCGCTTGCTGAAGGCGACCCTGGCGCCTTGATTGCTCGGTGACCGTCGATGCCAGAATTGGCCCTGCGGCTAGTTCTGCAAGTGTGATCGCACTAACTGAAATCGCCTTGGGTAGGGCTCGTTGGACCAAAGGGTCATCCCAGTCGATGACCACTGATGTGTCGAGCAGACCCGTGATCATCTAGAACTCTTGGTCAACGAAGTTGTCGAGGTCGGCTCGAAAACCCTTTGCGTCAATGCGCGGCCTGGTCTCGACGAAATCAGCGATGGCGGATTTCGGAACCACTGTTCGCCGTGGTGCGAAAAGAGGGCGCAATTCGGCCACCGGAACTCCATTACGGGTCACCACGAAACTTTCCCCAGCGACGACCTCGTCGATTACTTTGGCGTTCTCGTTGCGCAGTTCACGTTGGGCGATAGTTTTGGTCATGAAAGTAGCGTAGCAGAATGTGCGACGCAGTGCTACGAAGATGGTCCCTCGCTTCAATTCAACTTCACGGATTCTGACCGTCGTACTGAAAGTGTTTTGAAGAGAGTGTATTTAGCGGATCCTTTGTCACACCAGCGGACGATCAGGAGCTTCCACGGCGAGGCCCTGGTTCTTATGGTGTCGGTCAAGGTCCACCAAGGTATCCGAATGAAGACCCTGCATCACAACGGTGTCAGAGTTCCACCTCGGCCCCGGCAGGACCACTGAGTTCTGTTGGACTTTCGACATTCCAGATGCTCGACTTCTTGTAGCTCGTCATGATGAGGATTCTTATGGCGCATTTTGTCAGGATGTGGCACGGGTCTCAGATCGAGACCATCCATGTGGTCAAAGTTTGACGGGTTGCATGCGTAGAGCAGAAGGCCATTCGATAGTGCGATGGCAGCAATCATCGCGTCATAAGCCCGCGCTCGAGTGTTTCGCCCCGCACGGTGCAGCGACGCCGCGACCCGGCCCATTTTACGAGGTTCGTACTCACAGTGTCGTAGCTTGAAGAGTACTAGAGATCCCTATTTTGGTAACTGTTGTAGCCCCATCGGTTTCCTCGTCGGCGGCACAATAACGGTCGTGGTGGACGTGGTCTGGCACGAGGCCAGAGTGCAGGTGGTCTACGGGTTTGCTGTAAATGACTGTGACGGTCCGCTCAGTGGTCTCTTCGTCGGCGCCGTTATAGGTTTTGGCGAAGAAGGCTGGTTCGAATAGCCGTCGGTTGCCGTGGCTGGTTTCGCGGTATTGCCGAGCTGGACTGGGTCGCGTCGACGGCGTTGGTCGGGCTCATTGGTGGGGGCTCGTAGCTCTTCTTGACATCGCTAAGCTGCTCTCGGATCCTCAGGAGCCGACCCGCAATGAGGTCTTGCTAGGCATTGAGTAGATCGAGCGGCATTGCCCGGCCTAGTTGTCGTCGAGGAGTTCATCGCCCTTGCCCGTCAGGTCGATACGTCGTGGCGCCGTCTCTTGCCGTTCCGCGGTTGCTGGCATCAGCAAAACATCGGAGTCCCTCAGGAGGAGTTGCTAGAGTTTGGCTTGCACCGGGCGGGGGAGACGAGAGGGAGTGACAGGTTTTTTTCGGCACTGGGGTAAATACTCGGCAGAGGCCGAGTTCTTCCCTTTTTAAAGACCGTTATGCCGAGCCCGCCCCGCACTCGTGATCTGCTGTTGCGTCTTTGTTTGGCGTGCTTGGATGGAGCAATCTAGTCTCCGGGATATCGCTGGTATCGGTGTGCTTTGACCTCAGTCTCTGCGCAGGGCCGAAAACAATATGAAGCACTCAATTTTCCCCAATGCCCGTTTGCTTTAGCGGTGCCAGGGGCGCTCTGCACGTTGCATTTGGGCCGATTGCGACAGATGTCTTCTCGCAAAGGCGCCATACTCCCGCAGACTACATCCAGGGGGTTCAGTGATTGTAGGCTGATCGCTTATGCGAGCAGTTGGAGTCTTCGAATTTGGCGGCTCAGAAGTTCTCCGGGTGATTAATCTTCCTGACCCGGAGCCTGGCGCGGGAGAAGTCGTCGTTCGCGTACACGCGGCAACTGTCAACCCCACGGACATTATGACGCGTAATGGAGCGCGAGCCGAGCTATTGCGCGCGGATGGGGATGGTCCCTACCTAATGGGGATGGAAGCTGCCGGGGAAGTGGCGGCGATTGGCGAAAGCGCCGATACCGACTTGCGTCGGGGCGACCGCGTCATGGCTATTGTCGTTCCGAAAGGTGCATATGGTGCTTACGCAGAACTAGTAGCCGTACCTGCCGAGTCGGTGGTGAGAAGTCCGGCGGGGGTTACAGATGCCGAGGCGGCCACTTTGCCCATGAATGGCTTGACAGCCCGCATGGCCCTTGACACTCTCCACCTAAAGAGAGGCAGCGTTGTCGCCATAACCGGAGCAGCTGGGACTCTAGGCGGATATCTCATCCAACTGGCCAGAGCAGACGGCCTGACCGTGGTGGCCGATGCATCCCAAGCCGATGAGGGACTCGTGAAAGGACTGGGGGCCGACTTCGTGGTGCGGCGAGGGGACGATGTGGCGCGCCGGATTCGCCAGGTAATTGTCTCGGGAGTGGACGGACTGGCCGACGCCGCATTATTGGGAGACAAGGTCATCCCAGCAGTTCGCGACGGTGGCAAAGTGGTGACCCTGCGCGGCTATCGTGGTCCCGAGGTGCCCGTGCGCGAGATAACCTTTCACCCGATTTTGGTGCGCAACTACTTCAAAGAGCATGAGAAGCTCGACCGCTT
>JAKASN010000055.1 GCA_021819025.1 Actinomycetes bacterium
TTCATCAACCATTTCGTCGCGCCGAATAAGGTCTCGCGCGATGCGATGGTCACCCGAGAGGAGAGCCTCAGTGGCGCCGCTGAGAGATCCTCCCACGAGACCAAAGAGTTGTATCACCAACTTCTCGATGGAGTGGAACTCCTCGGTAGCGAGAAACTTAGCGAAGCTCCATTCTCTCTCTGAGGAATCAACCATGCCAAGCCCTTCCAAGTTTGAACTACATCTCCAGATGCGACTCCGGAGTTCCCGAGTCAGTTTCGCCTCGTAGATCTGCGCAGTTTGCCGACATATAGCCTACGTCAGGTGATCCTGCACCGTTCGTTAGGCGAGTGCTTTGGCTGATAACGACACCCACAGGGGCTTATTCGAACGATGGTGCTTTGCGAATTGCTCGTTTGAGTTCGTAAAAGTCACTTCTCGATGCAAAAGTGCGATATGCGCCATAGAGTTCTAGCGCGTCAGCGCCTCGAGGAATTGAGCTCATTACTGGACCGAAGAGTGACGGCCCTTCGGGTGGATTAAAAGTAATGATCGGGGTCCCGACCTCGCGTCCAGTACGCGAGAGCGCCATTTCCGTTTCTGCGCTGATCACCGGATCCCAACTTTGATCGTCGAAGGCCCCAAGGAGGGATGTTTCTAGGCCAGCTTGCAAAACGATATCGGCAATGGACTCGCCGGAGACGAGTTCACGGCTGCGACCCCTGGTGTGGATCTTCCCGATTGCGGTGTAAAAAGTCTCTACCGCCTCGTTGCCGCCTCGATGGCGAGCCATGGCGGCGACGCGAAGCATGGAATGGCCGAAGCCATGTATTTGGGTGTACTCGCTGGGAAATTCCAGTTCATAGTTGCGCCCAGCGTTCACCACCTTGAGGGATATAAACCTCCAGTTGACATTGAGTACACCTTGGTCCTTGAGTCCCATGACCCATCGCGATGTCACCCAAGCCCATGGGCAGATGGGATCAAAGAAAAAGTCAATATTGTCCAAAATACACCTTTAGCTAAAACGAAATACCTGCCGACTTATCCATTCAACCCATTGCGGGTTGCGAATCTTCCTCAGAGGCGCCCAGACCAGAGAACCTTAGGCACAAAAATGCCATGATAGTTGCGCGCCATGGCGCGGCAGACGAATCTCTTCGTGGTAACCAGGTGTGAGTCGTCGGGATTGAGGCGATGGAGCGATCCGTGGCGCCAAGAATGGCTTTGACTACTCGCACCGGCTAGCCGGTTTTGCACTGTTAAATGATTAAATGATCTCGGGTGCCATTGCGTTGTCAAGGGGATTAGCGGTGTCGCAAAGCCCACAGCTTCTAGCCTCGCCGAGCGGATGACTCCTCGCAGGGTGGCGAAATGAACAATGGCGCATGCATGGGCGAGAAGCTCTGTTGTGGTGTTCCCCCCGATTTCGCCAACGAAGCGAACCTCGGGGCAGAGGTGCGGGCTGATAGGAGATTCGAAAACGGTAAATTCGTAGTGGTTCTCAACACTGCGCGGCAATGATCAAGGTGATCTCGGATGGCTTTGCGGGATTCAATTACCCTAAGCACTCCCTTTGAGGATTTAGCTACCCCAGAAAGGGCAAACGATCTCTGCTCGGGTACTTAGCAGGCAAGGAGCCATTGATGTCGATGCGGTGATAAATTACCGAATGTGGCGTGACGTTTGTGGGGAGGCCAGCTGGGCGTCTTGAAATCGCGAAGAGGGCGACTTGATGCGAGATGTGACGATAGGCCGTGGCATGTTGAACGGCGAAGCTGCGACGCGCCGTGGCGGACCTCGGAGTGTCGCTGGAAAATCTCAGCACGGCTCCGAGCCGACCACGAGCACCGATCGCATCGAGGGATTGCACAACAACAAGCAGCTCAGCACAGTGCTGAGGCGTTCTAGCTCGATGATCGCCGATCCCAGCTCGAATCTCATTGGGGTGGGGAGCATCAATCTTGGGTAACTTCTTATGTTGTTCGGGTGATGCTCCTCTGAGAGGGCCGATCTCTAGCTGGGGATGCGCCCTGACATGTCAGCGTTTTTGGCGGCTTTGGCGACAAGGTCCGGAATGACCCCAGAGAGTTCTTCCACGCTCCAGCGATCATTTTTGTCGACACTCGGACCGGCGTGCCAGCCTTCTGCAACGTCGATATGCCCACCAACGATATCAAAGACCCTGCCGGTGATCCCTCGCGATTCCCCCGATGCCAGCCACACAACCAGCGGTGAGACATTCTCTGGAGCAAAGGCGTCGAACGCTTCGGGGCTCTTTTCGACCATGCTATCGAAGCCGAGATTCGCCGTCATTCTCGTCAGCGCAGCCGGGGCGATTGCGTTGACGGTAACGCCATAACGCGCGAGTTCTTGAGAAGTGATCACCGTGAAAGCCGCGATCCCTGCCTTGGCGGCACCGTAGTTGGTCTGTCCGATATTGCCGAAGATGCCACTCGCCGAAGCGGTGTTGATGATTCGGGCATCGTTCTCGAGACCCTCTTTGGAGCGCTCCCGCCAATAGCTCGCAGCCCAGCGTGTCGGAGCAAAGGTGCCTCGTAGGTGGACTCTTATCACGGCATCCCACTCGGCATCGGTCATGTTGATGAGCATGCGGTCGCGGAGAATGCCAGCGTTATTGACCAGCACGTCGAGACCGCCAAAGGTCTCCACTGCGGAGTTTATGAGACGCTGTGCTCCCTCCCAGTCCGAAACGTCGTCGCCATTTGCCACCGCGGAACCTCCCATGGCGCGGATTTCGTCGACAACTTCGCCTGCGGGACCTGTCGATGAACCAGATCCGTCGACTTCGGCGCCGATGTCGTTGACGACCACTTTCGCACCTTGACGCGCAAACTCCAAAGCGTGGGACTTTCCGATTCCTCGACCGGCGCCAGTTACAATTACTACTCTGCCATCGCAAATTCCAGCCACGTTGCGCTCCTCCTTATTATGGGTACCCTTGGCGGGCCACTCGTAGCCCATTTGTTGTTACCGAATAGTAACAATATTATTTGTCAGTGGCAAAACCTTGTCCCAATCATCATGGTTACCTTGTATTCTCCACAGCAAGGAGATCTTCCGCCCGGGATCGCTTTAGTTGGGCGTTGGCGAGACTCAGGGGAGAAGCGGTCGAATCCCCGCCGGATAGCGCTGCTTCATCTGGGGGTTTGAAGCGCTGAAAAAGTCGTCTACCAACGCTAGGACCGCTTTTGCCGCAGCAGAGTGCTGCATTTTTTTGCGTCGTGCCACCCCCACTCGTCGCGGCGGAAGCCCCTCAATTTTTACAACGCCAAAGCGGTCGATGAGGAATTCGGGGATTGCCGAGGAAGGCGCGATGGTGGGAGCGAATCCGTCGAAGGCCATGGAAGCCAAGAGGCGGATGCCATCTATTTCTGCCTTAGGCGTCAGCACAATACCGGCCTGTGCCGCGATTAGTTCTACTTGGTCGCGAAATTGCGTACCGCGAGGGGGGAGCAGGATGGGCTCCGAGTCAAGGTCCACCAATGTTATTGACTCGCGATTGGCGAGATGGTGGTCCTTGGTGGTGATCAATACCAAGGACTCTTCGAAGATGGCGCGAAAGATGAGTTCGTCGGTATTGGTAGGCCTGGTCATGATGGCGAACTCGAAGGCATTGGAGTGCACGCGAGCTTCAAGGGCCGAGGTGGTACCTTCAGCTATCTCCAGATCAAGGTTGGGATGGCGCACTCCAAGTTCTTCGAGCAGGACCGGGACGAACCACCTTGCTACGGTACCAATCATTCCCACTCGGACCCGACCTCGTACGTCGTTTTTGAGTGCGGAGATATCAGAGTCGATGGCCTCTAGCTCCGAGAGGAGCCGACGCGCGCGGATTGCCACCGCGGCTCCCTCTTGGGTGAGCGCTCCGGTGCGACGGTCGACGAGGACGGCCGAAACCGCCTCCTCCAGCCGCGCAAGGTGTGCCGATACATTCGATTGCACGGTATTCATCGAGGCAGCAGCTTGGGAGAACGACTTGAAATCTTCGATGGCGAGCAAGGTTCGTAGTTGCCGGAGTTCTATCATAAAATATGATTCTAACTATCGCATGGTACGCAAACATAGATATGGGCAAAGCAATTATGGTGTTTATCAGCAAGGTAATGGATCCCCCCTCCAACTTGCAGATTTGAAAGAAGCCGGCTCCCCCCGCCGGCTTCTTTTATTTAATCCTCCTCCTGGCGCGGACAGCGTACCTCGGGAATCCGATTGACTCCTTCGCACTAGGCTGAAGATGACAAAGCCCAGGATAAGGACTCAAACTCTTGGAGATTTCCCATCTACGTTTGCGCGCAGCGCTCCGACTTGCCCAAGGCGCAGGGTTTCTTTCCCGGCGCGCAGGGCGCGGATCTGGTATCGCAATTTCGGGCCGCATCCTCACTGCATTAGCGCCGGACTCCTTGGCTGATCTCTCTGGGGGACTCGAATGTGTTTTGATCAGCGCGACAAACGGGAAAACCACTACCACCGCAATGTGTAATGCGGTCTTGGCCTCCCGGTATCGCACCGTGAGCAACTCTCTGGGCAACAACATGACCGGTGGATTGGTCGAGGCGCTTTCGCGGCGCGGCAACGCTGACCATGCGGTACTGGAGGTAGACGAGTCACATCTTGGCCTGGCGATCCAGGCAACGGCGCCAGTGGCAGTGGTGTTGATGAATCTCTCACGCGATCAGCTCGACCGGGTTTCCGAAGTTCGCGCGGTAGCTGCGCGTTGGCTCGCTGCCCTTGCCGATGCTCCCAATGTCAAGGTGATCGCCAACGTCTCGGACCCGTTGGTGTATTTCGCGGTGGCGGGTCACGAATTGCTCGTGAGTGTGGACTTGGGAAGCCCCTGGAGCCTCGATGCTTCGGTGTGTCCGAGATGCGATGCTCCCCTGGAGTACTCACCTGACTCTCGCTACCATTGTTCAGTGTGCGCCTTTGCAATGCCCGAATGTGAATATCGCCTCGAGGGTGGCATGGTGAAGTTCCGAGACAACCCGGTGGTGAAAATCGAGTCCTCGCTGCCTGGAGACTTCAATCTCAGAAACGCCGCCATCGCTGCGGTGCTTGGGGTTGAGATGGGTGTGTCCCCCGCCGAGATTGCTGAGGCGTTGGCAAGCGTTGCCTCGGTTGCGGGCCGCTACGAGACCTTGAAGATTGCCAACCATGATGTCATGCTGCTCATGGCCAAGAATCCCGCCGGCTGGCAGGCGACAATCGCCATGCTTGGAGGTGATTCGCGCGACCTGGTGTTGGCGATAAATGCCGAAATTGCTGATGGCAAGGATACCTCCTGGCTCTATGACGTGGACTTTTCTCCCCTAGCTAATCGGCGCGTTGTGGTTACCGGGAGCCGTCGCTCGGACCTTGCGACGCGTCTGTTCTATGATGGGGTTCCCCATGCCGTTGTGGTGGACCCGATAGCGGCAATCGCATCGCTCGATACGCCAGAAGTGGTATTCGTAGGCAACTACACCGCGTTTCAGGGCCTGAGACGTTCGTTGGCCTCGCGGGATCCCGGTCTCGAGGTGGCAACTTGAGATTCGAGGTCGAGGCATCTAGGAATTGGCTGGAAAAACCACACCAAGCGGATGCGACTAGCAAGATAAAGATTGCCCTGCTCTATCCAGATTTACTCGGCACCTACGGCGACTCGGGGAATGCACAGATCCTTGCGGTGCGCGCCCGGATGCGCGGTGTGGGTTGCGAGCTGACCACGGTAAATGGTGGCCAAGCGATTCCCGATGACGCTGATATTTACGTCCTTGGCGGGGGAGAGGATGGTCCCCAGCAGGCGGCTGTGGAGATGGCGCGACGCGACGGCGGTATCGCGCGAGCTTTCGAGCGCGGCGCGCAGATTCTCGCAATTTGCGCGGGCTTTCAGATCCTCGGGGAGTCCTTCGCGACCGCGGCGTGTGCAAGTAGCGCGGGACTCGGTCTGGTGCCGGTGGTGACGCGTCGCGGGCAGAGTCGTCGTTGCGTCGGGGAGCTTCTCGTCGATCCCGATCCCGCCCTGGCGGTTCCCTTGGTGAGCTGTTATGAAAACCACGGAGGCCAAAGCGAACTCCTTGAGGGTCGGCCGCTAGGTAAGGTACTCGTGGGAGTAGGCAACCGATACCATGGGGGTGTCGATGGCTATCTCAGCGACAACGTGGTAGCAAGCTACGGTCACGGACCATTGCTGGCGCGTAACCCCGCCCTCGCAGATTTCATCCTCGCACGGGTTCCCGGGGCGGTGCTGGGTCCTCTCGGAAACCAAGGTGTCGCCGAGGAGATCGCCGCGATGCGCTCTGAGAGAATTGCCGCAGCGCGCAAGATCGCCCGGGCGGCGCGTTTTTCCTCGCTATTGAGTCGTCTTGGCCACTAATTGGCGCGGAGTTATCCAAGTGGTGGCGAGCCTGCAGTTCGGCGTTACCGCCTCGATCCCCTCAGGCGAAGGTAGCGGTTCTAACACCTGAACAAGCGACACTTGAACACCGTCCTGCACTGATGCGGATATCCTCCCACGGCCACGCGATCCGAGGCGCTAGCTTGGCGTCGAGGCGGCAAGACGGTACCTTGGTGATCTTATTTCGCCGCTATCTAGCGCAATGAGGAGAACTCCCTTGCAACGACGACGGTGCATTTGGTGAGCCGTCGCCAAGGGATCGCTGTCGCGAAGCGATAATGTGGCTGCGCCAAGCGGGGGAGTCGCCTCTTTTGCGGACTATCGACCTCGCGCCACAAGACAGCCCGCTTCGATCGCGCTCGCCAAGCGTGGGATCTGTTTGCCTGAGCTCAGGGCCTGCTAGCATCCTAGCGGTGATGGCCGATGCGAACTGAGCCGCGCGTTTTAGCGGGCGTGACTTTGTGGCGCTTCGGTGCAGTGCGCCGCGGGATCGTTGGGGCGGCAACGCCAAGGGGCATCGCTTTGGGTGGTGCGGTTGTCGCGCTTTGTTTGCGCCTCATCGGATTGAGCCATCCCGGTCACTTCGGCGGGATAACCGAGTATGACGACGCAGTTTATTTTGGCACTGCGATCCTGATTACCCATGGTTTGCTTCCTTATCGTGACTTCGTGATGGTGCAGCCCCCAGGGGTTCCAGTTTTGATGATCCCCGTGGCATACTTGGCAGACCTTGCGGGGACCCGCGCGGCGCTGGAGTCGACCCGCGTAATTACCTGCGTCGTCGCTGCGCTTGACGTGGGCCTCATTGGCTACATTTTGCGGCGACAATCTCGGCTAGCGATCTCGGTAGCGGTGCTCGTCGCCGCAGTGTTCCCGGCGTTTATTTTGGCCTCGCAAACTCTCTTGCTCGAGCCATATCTCGACTTTTTTTGCCTCATCGGTGCCGCGATGCTCTTTTCCGAGCAGAGTCTTGCTGCTTCAAGGACGCGGATCTTGCTCGCGGGTGCAGCTTTTGGTGCCGCCGGGGCGATAAAACTCTGGGCGGTGATCCCGTTTGCGGTGCTCGTGGTGTTCTATTGGCGTCGCAGCTGGCGCGAAGCGCTGTATTTGGCCCTTGGTGCCGGGGCGGCGTTTGCTATCATTTGCCTTCCCTTTCTCGTCGCCGCGCCATCGCGATTTGTGCGCGAGGTGATCTTGGATCAACTGGGTCGAAGCGACATCAGGGTCCCGATCGCTACGCGTCTTGGGTATCTTGGCGGCAGCCCATCGACCCTGGGCGCCTCCGAGATCTGGCTCCTCGCTTTGCTGGTTGGAGCCGAAGGGGCACTGATCGTTCTTCCCTATCTCCTGAACAGGCGCCAACCGGGCCCCCTGGAGACCTTCGCAATCGTTACCGCCGCGTTGATCTTTGTTTCGATGATGATTCCAGCAGACTTCTATTATCACTACGGCGCCTTTTATGCCCCATTCTTTGCCATGGCGCTGGGACTCTCGGCCGATCGCTGGATGAAGTGGAGTGCGCGCCCCGCCCTTGTCAAGCGCATCGGCGCCACTGCAGTCACAGCAATGGTCCTAGCATGTCTTTTTTACGTGGGTTTTTCTTCCACCCCTGAAGTCGACCCGTCGGTGCTGGTGCGATCCTTGGTTCCCAAAGGGGCGTGCGTCCTCACCGATACTGCGGAGATCACTCTGTTGTCGAATCGGTTTCTCCCCATTGCCAAAGCTTGCCCAATTATCGTCGATGCCTTCGGCACCGATCTGGCAAGCGGCGCTGAGGTGGCCGCCTCGGCAAATGTCGATGTCAGCCCGAGACTGGAAGCGTTTTGGATGGCCGCCTTCCACCAAGCTCAATACGTAGTTCTCAGTGACAACAATGTATCGCGCATCCCCTGGACACGCCCTTTGGTGAGCTACTTCGAAGCGCATTTCCAAGAGATCGGCTCGACCGGTGTTGCGGTCTTCGATCGACGGCGGCCCAAGAGTTGACCTTGGCGCATCGAACTTGATATTAGGAAGCGCGCCGCACGGGCATTACCTTTTA
>JAKASN010000056.1 GCA_021819025.1 Actinomycetes bacterium
CGGCTGGCAGGTTGCGACCACGCCGAGCTTTGGATATTTAGTGGGATTTGTGTTTGCGGCGCTTCTCGTTGGCGCAATGGCGGAGCGAGGTATGGATCGTAGCTTTATCGGAATGGCAGCCGTAATGGCTGTAGGTAACGTTACCATCTATCTTTTCGGTGCTGGTTGGTTGGCCGCTACTTTGCATCTGGGCGTTGGGCGCGCGATTGCGTTGGGAGTCACGCCGTTTATCTTCGGCGACGTTATCAAGATTGTCATCGCCGATCTCGCATTTCCGATCAGTTGGAAGGCCATAGGAGGGCGTTCCTCCAGAAGTTAGCGCCCGTCGGTATCTGATCCGGTCCAAACTCTTGTGGAACGTAAGCGGCGGCATCCTTTGAAAGGCGCAACTTGACTCGATATGAGTTTGGTAGCGAGGAAGGAATGGGCATTCTGTAGCATTGCTCGGCCCATTCTTTCCTGGCGTTGGTGAGATGGAAGCGGTTGTTCTATAAGAGTGTTGACGATGGATCGGGTGATTCCGTGATCCCAACCTTGGGGTCAGAATCCCGCACGCTTCCGACCGTCCATGGGAGCTAAGCAAGAAGTTTTATCTTGAATCACGTTGGACAACAAGCCGTAATCAGGCACTAATCCTTCGCACTCTCGCTATTGACTTTACGTAACGACTAAGCGAAGCTCCGGGCAAGCGGGTTGGCTGGGGGACTTGGCGGTGCTGATAAGTCATGCGGTTGTGTTCATATCGATGCACGGGTTGGTAGTCCATCTCCGAAGGTGCAAGGTAGAGGTCGTTTCGCAGCGCGGGGCCGCGTTTTCGGGGCTAATTGGAGGCATAGAACTATCCAAAGTCTCTAGGAACTCTCCACTAAATGTATCAAGATGTCTCAATGGAACCTGTTGCTCGCTCGCGCGATGGCGCCACAAAAGTGATCGATGAAAATCGCGAGGTGAAACTCTGGATCAATGAAGATGAGCGCTCGCTGCCTGGGCCTGAGGTGCTGCTATCGTCCTTGCGCACGGAACTCGGCCTCACCGGAGCCAAGGCGGGATGCGAAGAGGGCGCTTGCGGATCCTGTACCGTGTTGGTTGACGGCGTCCCGATGCGGGCTTGTGAGATCAAAGCCACAGACGTCGTTGGTCGGCACGTTACCACCGTCGAAGGGCTCGCCAACCCTGGACGACTCCACCCAGTTCAGCGAGCTTTTCTCGACGTCGGGGCGATGCAATGCGGTTATTGTACCCCAGGCATGGTGCTAGCTGCGGCCGCTCTCTTGGAGCGGAACCCAGATCCAGACGACGACGCGATTACCGAGGCCCTTGAAGGCAATATTTGTCGCTGTGGAGCCTACGGGCGAATCCGTCTCGGGGTGCATCGTGCGGCGGAGCTTTCGAGACGGTATCCCGGCGTGGACTTTGCCATCGCTGCGGCGACTTCCCACGGGGAGCTTCTAGACCCGCCAGATCGCGATGCGCGCGTGCGCAACCCTTGGGATCTCACGCCACCTGAGGATCGAGATTACTTCGAGATTCTTGGCGATGGCCTAGTGGTGGTGCTTCCACCGCCGAAAGAGATTCCCGGGGTGTGGAGCCGGGGGGATGCTGCCTGGATTCATGTGAACAGTGACTCCAAAGTCACTGCATTTACCGGGAAAGTCGACATTGGGCAGGACAACCGTACCGCGCTGAGACTCCTTGTTGCCGAAGAGTTGGATCTTCCCCTTAGCGACGTAGTTCTGGTCATGGGTGACACCGATCTCTGTCCCTACGACATGGGAACCTTTGGAAGCAGATCGATGCCCGATGCTGGAGGACCACTGCGTCGCGTTTCGGCGTACGCACGCAACTTTCTACCGGTCGCAGCAGGGGTGCGCCGCTTGGAGATAATTGCAGGAGAAGTCGTGGTGCGGCCGCCAACAGCATGGAAAACCGCTGGAAAGGGGCACTTCCCGGAGGGCGCGATAGCAGCTGTGACCGGAGAGCGCAAGTTCATTACCGACTATGCGCTCCCTGGAATGCGCCACGGAGCGGTGTTGCGTCCTCCCGTCCCTGGGGCAAAGCTGCTTAGCCTAGATAGTACTTCACTGGTAGGCCGGAGCGATATTGAGGTGGTGCAAACTCCACAGCTCGTGGGAATCGTTGCCGCCGATCCAAAGGTCGCAAGAGCTGCCTTGGGTGAATTGAAGGCGCAATGGGACCATGTTGATCTGCCCTCGGATGATGGCGTCTATGACTACTTGCGTACGCATCCTGGGGTAAAGCCTGGCGACTGGGCAAGGCCCTATCACTATGAAGTTGGCGACACCGATGCTGCCCTAAAGGGTGCCAAGACGCGCCTCGATGCCACCTATACCACCGCCTACATCGCCCCAGCGTCGCTCGAACCGCGCGCGGCTCTTGCCAGCTGGAATCGTGACGGCCGATTGACGATATTAACCGGTAGCCAGACACCATTTCCTGACCGAGCACAAGTAGCCGCGGCACTTGGGATCGCTCAGAATCGCGTGCGGATCATTGTTGCGCCCACGGGAGGGGGCTTCGGAGGAAAGCACGCTGGGGGAGTGGCGACTGAGGCAGCCATCCTCGCGCGCGAGGTGGGCGGACCGGTTCGTGTGGCATGGACACGGAATGAGGAATTTACCGTTGGCACGTTGCGTCCCGCAGCGGTGATTGATGTCTCGGCTGCAGTGTCGGACGCCGGCGGTCTGAGCGCTTGGAAGTTCTCCAACATCAACTCGGGCGCGGCGGGAATCTCGGCGCCTTATCGGATACCAAATGCAAGCATCGATTATCTCCCCGCGCTAAGCCCGCTCACCCAAGGCGCCTACCGCGCCTTGGCCGCCAATGCCAATAATTTTGCCCGAGAGTCCCACATCGACGAGTTGGCGCGACAACTAGGCGTTGATCCCGTGCAATTTCGCCTTGACAATACCGATGATGAACGTCTCGCCACTGTATTGCGGACCGCAGCTCGTAGCTTTGGATGGGGCAGCCACGCCAAGGGCATCGGACATGGCATCGCCTTCGGATTGGAGAAGGACGCCCGGGTGGCGACGGCGGCCAAGGTGGAACTTTCCCGCGACGGCGAGATCCACATTCACCGCTTGCTCACGGTATACGAATGTGGCGCACTGGTGAATCCGGAGACGGTTCGCAGCCAGGTTGAGGGTGCGACGGTGATGGCACTTGGCGGCGCCCTCTTTGAAGCGATTCGCTTTACCAAGGGGAGAATCACCAATGGATCCTTCCGTGAATATCGCGTACCGCGTTTTTCCGATGTGCCAACCATCGAAGTGATTTTGCTCGATCGTCCGGATATCGAACCAGCGGGGGCAGGTGAGACCCCGATGATTGCGGTGGCACCGGCGCTGGCTAATGCCATCTTCGACGCGACTCAGCAACGTTTGTATTCGCTGCCTTTAATCCCGCAGCGATAAGCCAACGTCTGGGCGCGGTATCGGCGCTCGAGAGGCCATTGATTGAGGCTTCTCCAGTGACAAGGTCCACCTCGGCGCGAACTTACATGGAGGAGGCGGTTTAGTTATGGCCTTTCAAGCATCGTTCATGTGTGAGGTACGTTTCAAGATGAGTGAAGTGTCTAACGGTTCGGCGACCGTCTCGACAACGGGGTCAACTTCTTCTACAGATCTCCGATCCGATCGAACACTTTTTCGGGCTGGCAAGGCAACTTCCCCAATTAAAGCACCTCGCTTTTTGGAACGGAGGCAGGCCGTGAGTCGTGCTCAACGATGTGAGGGCGCTACTCCTTGCATCGCTAGCAATGTTGACCGCTTTTGGCAATGTAGCCTCCGTGGCCTTCGATTGAGGGTGCTTGGTACTCGCTTGGCACCCCCCGCCGCCCGCTTGGCACTGGATGATTCTTCATGAGGCACCCACGATAGATTCCCCGGTGGTGAGGCGGTCAAATCGAGAAGCCCCACGAGCGCTCAAGTTGATAGTGTGAAGCGTCTCTCCAGAATCGATTTTGCAGGAGTGTGGATTATGAAGTCGAAAAAATATACCCCCCAACAGGTGTTAAAAAGGCTTGCTGCGGCTGGGGTGGCCCTGTTAGGTGCAGTTATTGTGGCGAGGTGGCGAGGCTATTCAGGGTTTGGCGGCAATACTGTGGTCCGGTGTCGCAAAGGTCATCTCTTTACCACCATATGGGTTCCGGGAATATCGATAAAGTCAGTGCGCCTCGGTTGGTATCGCCTGCAGCGATGCCCGGTCGGCAAGCACTGGTCGCTCGTGAAGCCAGTCAAGGAGTCCGAGTTGAGCGAAGAAGAATTGCAGACGGCAAGACAAAACAAGGATTGGCGGATTCCTTGACGGTGCTCTTGCTGGGCGGGCGGTGCATTTTTCGGCATTGATGCGATGAAGCCGAGGGGTGAATTGGTGCTGTTCGCGTAACGTTGGGTGCGAAGTGTTCATTCGCAATGTCGGGGCACTATAGGTCAACGTCTAGGTCTTCACCAAGTTTAGGCTGCAAAATATCGATCTGCGAGACGTGTCGCTGGTGTGTGCGCACCGCACGGATCTGCGGTGATGGAAGTTCCGCTTGCGCGCAGATAACGACTCCTGAACTTTACAAGACTGTAGATGCGGGCCGTGCTGCACCCAGCTATTGGGGTAAATGAATGCCAGGAGACTACCCGCAGGGTAATGGTTTGTGAGCCTTTGTTAGAGAAGTGACGCTTTTGGCAAACCGTCGGCCTTCAAGGAGATCTTTGTACCGTAACTCGCGAGGTCATGGGCTCGGCCCGCGGTCGGATACGGTGCGAAACTTCATTGTTTTAGGTGGTCCTGCCCGGCGGTGACGCTGGTGCGCGACAATCTATCAAAGGGGTATCCCTCGCTATGGTGCTAGTAGCCGCGTTTGAGGCTGTCAGGGCGTACGAGCCTCTCGTGGTTGCAGCCGCCGATGACCGTTGGTCGTGCCGTCTGGGATCGCTGGTGGATTTCGGTGATGAGCCCAAGCGGCTGCAGCTGCGATTGCATGAAGCGACGAAATCGCCTCAGGCGGGCCTCGATCCCCAATGGGCCACTGCGCTTATCTCGCATGCGTGCGAGCTAGTTGGTCTTGAGGTGCTCATCGAAGAATTCGATGATCCTGCGACGCGCATCGAGAGCGGAAGGCTCGTGGTAGCCGATTCCCATGAGCCTCCCCATTACGCCGATCATAATGCCAACCTTGCCGTCGTGCTGGTTGATAAAGCCGTGTCCGGCATCAGGGTACTCTTTCACGTCGTGGGGCACGTCATCGGCGACGAGGGCCTGCTCTAGCTTGGTCGCGGCTCCTTTCAAGGTGCGGTCTTTGCCTCCGTAGCTGGCTACCACGGGACAGGCTCCGGCAAGGATTGCCTCAGCGTCGTCGGGCACGCTGCCGTAGTTGATACTTGACGCAGAAAATTGGTGGCTGGGCGCCAGCAGCAGAGAGAAGCCGCCGCCCATGCAGTAGCCAATGACCCCGATTCGACCAGTGCAGTTCTTCTCGTCAGCAACGAGCCAGGAACGTGCGGCGTCGATGTCGTCGAAAGTTCGTCCCTTGCCGGCTTTGAGGTCAGCCATGGTGGAACGCAAACACGCAAATTTTCTTCCCCATGAAAAAAGGTCAGGGCCAAGTGTGAGGTAGCCAGCGCTGGCGAGCCAATCGCATTGGTTGCGCAGGTCGGTGCTCATCCCAAAGGCGTCGTGCACCACGATCACGCCGGGCCAGGGTCCCTCTCCGGCTGGCTCGGCTAGATATCCGCGAAGTTCACCCCGAGAGGTAGAAATGGCGACTTCAGGCACCAGGCGCCCCGAGCATCGCCAGAACTTCGGCCGTGGTGGTAGTTTCACCAAGCTTTGGAAAGATGCGTTCGATGCTGTTGCGATGGGCCTCGGCATCGCGATCGGTCATGGCGTCTTTCACCAGGACGACGTGATATCCATGCTCGTAGGCGGAGCGCGCAGTGGATTCGACCCCAGCGCTGGTGGAGACCCCTGCCAGTATGACCTGGGTGACCCCAAGTTCCTTAAGTTGTGCATCCAGGGAGGTTCCGTAGAAGGCCCCCCAGCGCATTTTGGTGACGAGATGGTCCTCGGGCTTGACGTCAAGCTCGTCAACAAGATCAGTCCAGTCCGGTGCGCGGCTAATCACCGGCCGAGTGATTTCGGTGCGCCCGGGCGCACCACCGGCAACGTTTACCAACATCACTGGGTGCCCCTGACGGCGAAATGCCGCTGCCAAGTTCGCGGCATCGCGCACAATCTCGTCTAAGGGATGTACTGTGGGGGCGCTGACGATTCCCTTCTGCAGGTCGATCACTACCAGTGCGGCGTTGTTTTCCAAGTTAGTTAACCCCATAGTTTTCTGCGCTTTCTCATGTTTGGTTTGCCGTGTCGAGCCAGAACCGCTCGGCGTCTCAAACAGGACGACCACCGTGCGAGTTCCCCTCCCGGGCATATTGTCTTTGACTGTATCTGAAAATGTTATCGGACACGTCCATCCCGAGAAGCGTTGCAATTTTGATGAACGATGATAAGGCCGAACCTGAGAGGAACTTCGCAAAGAATGCGAGGGACTAAGGCAATAGAGCCATTGCCTAGGCAAATTTGTTGAGCGGGAGCCCTGAGCGCACGGTGCGGATCAAAATACGAGCCGAGATCTTCCGACTGACGCTGATGTCTCGCAAATACCCAGGAGCATGGCAAGGTGCATCTGTCACTGCTCAGAAGCGTGCTTGCTGGTCATCTCGCAGGAAAGAACGAGCGCGGGGTCTCTCGCAGCGCATCCGAAGCGGCACTGGTGGTCTTCTCGACGAGAGGACCCAAATCCATGCCACACGCCTTACTCAGCCAATGCTCCCGCTGAGGCCGCGCGGGTCCGAGTGCCGGACCCGTGACTACCTTCGCCGCGGAACTGCCAACCCTCTTTGCGCGCTCTCGATCGCTACTGGGCTGTTATTACCAAGATCGCCGAGGTGTGCCGCGCGTTGGGGTCCAGCTGCTCTTTGGAAGAGATCGAGAGCTGGTGGCAAAAGATCTCGAGGCGCCAGCGAGCTTGGTTAAGGACGTCACCGACAAAACCCGATCGGTCAAAGAATGGCTCCACGACGATCCGCGTATCTGTTTTCACTTCATACCGAGATACTCTTCGTGGATGAACCTGGTGGAGAAGTGCTTTGGCGAACTGACCTCCAGGGCGTTCTGAAGACCTACTTGCAAATCGGAAAGACAACTTATTGCAACCGTTTCCGCATGGACCGCGCATTGGAGCGAAAATCCTCACCCATACAAGGGGGTCAAGACCGCTGATGAAATAATCGATTCGATCTCCCCCTTGGTAAGGGTGACTTCTCAACTAGGACAATTGGTCTGCCGGGTTACAACAAATATCCAGGTAGTGGATGCCGTCTGGGACCATTGCAGAGACCTCAAGCGTGGCGATTGCTTCAGTGATTTGCGTCAGTCTTGCTCCATTCGCCCCAAATGCCTCTAAGCGACCACCAACCGAACCCAGTAAAAAGGGGATTCCCGTTGTTTGCGAGCCAGCGCGATATGTATCTCCGGATTAGGAGAGCAATGGCTTTTCCTTTGAGTTACCTGGGACGTTTTGGCGTGAAGCTCCGCGCGGCCAGTGCGGATAAGCCAAGTCCGGTACGCTCAGAGAATTACTGCGAGATAGTGCGAGGCTGGACCAACTACCGAGCAAAAGCTTGTCTCGGTTCGAAGCAAGACGAGTTGGCGGGGTGAGTACCTCCGGGCTGCCATGAGCCAAATCGTCCAATCAGCCGAGTTCCGAAACGGAAGAGTGATGCACTACTTGGCTCACGCTACAGTCGGGCCGACCAAGAAGCGAGCTATAGCCGCGGGCCCATGGCGCTAAGGGCATGTTGACCATATCCTCCTCCTCGGGGTAGTTGGCCAACGACAAGCGCCGAGCTACCGCTTGGGGGGAAAGCGGTCGATGTAGCTGCACACGCCCTTTTACGGCAAATTCTCCTCGGCCCTAACCTCGATGGGCACCGAGGTACCGGAGCGTTCTATGGCAAAGTTAAGTGCGGCCTTTCAGTTCGTAGGCGCCTAGTACATCGGCACCGAGTTGCGCGCGGCGCGGCATGATGGAGGCTCACGTACAGCTCGTCGTGGTCGAGGGCTCGAACCCGACCACTCCGTTCGGCCCAATCCAGCCAGCGCCCGTTCCTGTCGCGTTGACCGAGACCCATACGTCCAGCGGACCCGATCCTCCGGGGAGTTCGTTCCTCCACCACCGGCCGTCGATGTAGTCGTTGGCGCAGCTAATGATCAGCGTGTAGGCGTAGTACCGACCGGTAACCATGCCCGCACCACAAGGCGGCGCCTTCTCGGTTCCAAGGCATGATCCGTCCAGGCCGTGACCACTTCCTGGTCCGGGAGATGGACCGCAGAAGTGGCC